>NZ_JBFUCI010000684.1:0-1793 GCF_056405335.1 Variovorax sp. P1_H12_2 | reverse complement strand
CTCCACGCGACTTCGCTGTGATGACCTAAGGCTGCGTGGTCTTCAATACTTCTATTGAGTACGCGAGATAGTCGCTCCTTATTAAGGGGGTAACCGTAATGCGAATAGGTTGCCAAAATGCCAGAAATGGTTTGAAGTGTATTCGGAGAGGCAAGTGCAATCCGGCAGATATGAGCTTCAAAGGACTCCCAATTTGCCTTCGTGATAATCACTGATGAAATACGCTTCAATGCATACTTCATGACATTCTCGTCGGAGTTTTTTCTTCCTAATTCGCTTGCAAAATCGAAGAAATAATGAATGTCAGATTTCTGCTTTTTCCCTTGTGTGGAAATTTCACAATTGCGAAGTTGATGGGTCCAAAAATCCTCTGCGATTGTTTCAACAGCGGCGATCTGTGTTTTTTCAAAATTTATCTGCAACCCAAATTGCCCTAGGGCTCGGGAAATCGACGAGAGTGCTTCGTCTGCTTCGGCGTGAGTATTGAAGAACAGATAGTAGTCATCTACATATCTAAACCCACTTGGCCACCGCTTAAGAGTCTTCTTTATCTCTGCATCAATAGTTGCTGCAATGGCCTCTGCGATTATGTGTGAGGTATCTGGACCGATRGGTAGTCCAATGGTCTGTTGTGATTGTCCCTGGCGAACAGCTCGATCAAGAATATTTCCAAAGTAAGCTGGCGTGTAGTTCGATTTATTTTTCTTGGCTAGCGGCTTCGTGTGCAGTGCCCATGGAATTGAGTGCGTGTAGATGGTTGGAAAAAATCTGGAAATATCCGTACGCAGCATGAACTTATATCCGGCAGACATCAGGATCTTGCGTTCGTATAAGTCATGCATTGACGGCACGCTTACTGCTCGATTGAATCTAGCGTCAAACTTTGGTTGCGTGACACTGAGTTTGCTCTTTTTATAGTGCCTATTCAAGGTTGTCCAATGTACGGATATGTCCGCGCATAGGAAACTTTGAGAGATTGGATTTGGTAGAGCGGTGAGTCTTCGCGAATGCCCTGATCTAGCGACACTAAATACTTCGGCTTGGCAGATTGGAGATATGGGGCTTAATGCACGCCACTCAGTCAATATGTTTTTGTAATTCTTAGCAAGAAGAAGCGTTTGGAAGGGGGGTGGTAGCTGGGAAGGAAAATAACCCTTCGCTAGAAGTTGCTCGATTTTATTCATGATGGATATCGATGCAGTGCTGATTCCTAAGTGCCGTTAAGGTTGGGCGAACGTCGGACGCCCCAACAGACGATCTATTTCTGCAACACCGGGCGCGCCAAGCCATGTCATAAATTCAGTCGGTGTCAGAGTTCCCGAGTGCACTCGCAACAAGCCCTCCATGAAAGCACTATGTTCCACCAGTGAGATGTCATACGATGCGCTCGCTTTTTTCCTAGAAGTTTCGTCGAATGCAGGTTTTCCAAGCGTTACTCGATGCATTTTGGGATCAAAGTCAGCAGCCTTTTGCAAGACTGCCCAAGCTTCTTCTTTTCTAATTAAGGGGGGCACCTTGCTGCAGGTTTTGCATTCGAGGAGTATCTGTTGCTCACCCAACTGAATAAGTATGTCGGGCACATTCTGTCTATTGCCATCATCCAACATCGTTACGATCCAACTAGTTTCCACTCGAAGAAATTCGACGATCGCTGTCTCATAGTCAACCCCCAGCTTGTGGTTGCATGCCTCCGTTATTTGATCAATTCTTAATTCCTTTGCGACACGGGCATGTGTCGTAGCGAGTCGACTAGGCCCGTGACCTGCGGCACTTGATGCAGCATCAAGTAGCGA
>NZ_JBFUCI010000683.1:0-1799 GCF_056405335.1 Variovorax sp. P1_H12_2 | reverse complement strand
GCGCGAAGCTGCTCAGCGCAGCCGGCAAGACCGATGGCGACAACGCCGGTCAGGTGACGGCCATCGAGAACATGATCGCCGGTGGCGCCAAGACCATTCTCATCACGCCCAGCGATTCGAAGGCCATCGTGCCGGCGATCAAGAAGGCGCAGGAAAAGGGCGTGATGTTCATCGCGCTCGACAGCCCGGCCGACCCGGTCGACGCCACCGACGCGCTGTTCGCCACCGACAACTACAAGGCCGGCCAGCTCATCGGCCAGTACGCCAAGGCCGCCATGGCCGGCAAGCCGGCCAGGATCGCCACGCTGGACCTGTTCCCGGGCCACCCGGTCGGCGCGCAGCGGCACAACGGCTTCATGTCGGGCTTCGGGCTGCAGGCGGCCGACGCGAAGAGCAACGAGCTCTCGAAGAGCCCGGAGATCGTCTGCATGGCCGACAGTTTCGGCGACCAGGCCAAGGGCCAGACCGCGATGGAAAACTGCCTGCAGAAGAACCCCGACATCAACGTCGTCTACACGATCAACGAACCCGCGGCGGCGGGCGCCTACCAGGCGCTGAAGGCGGCGGGCAAGGAAAAGGGCGTCGTCATCGTCTCGGTGGACGGCGGCTGCGCCGGCGTGAAGAACGTCAAGGCCGGCGTGATCGCGGCCACCTCGCAGCAATACCCGCTCAAGATGGCGTCGATGGGTGTCGCGGCCGGCGTCCAGTACGCCAAGGACGGCAAGAAGGTCAAGGGCTATACCGACACCGGCGTCACGCTCATCACCGACAAGCCGATGGGCGGTGTGGAGAGCAAGGACACCAAGGTCGGCACCGATCTCTGCTGGGGCAACAAGTAGGGGGCACTCATGTCGGCTGCTGAGTTCACCGAACGATCCGGAGACGCCATGACATCGACCAAGTCCTCCAGGCTTCCGCCCGTCGCCACGCTCGGCCCGCTGATCGCTCTGCTGCTGGCGGTCGTCTTCTTCACGACGCAGAGCGACCGCTTCCTGTCGGTGCAGAACTTCTCGCTGATCCTGCAGCAGGTGATGGTGGTGGGCACGATCGCGATCGGCCAGACGCTGATCATCCTGACGGCGGGCATCGACCTCAGCTGCGGCATGGTGATGGCGCTCGGCGGCATCGTGATGACCAAGCTGGCGGTGGCCGGCGGCATGAACGAGTACCTCGCGATCCTGTGCGGGCTGCTCGCGTGCATGGCCTTCGGCCTGCTCAACGGGCTGCTCGTGACCCGCATCCGCCTGCCTCCGTTCATCGTGACGCTGGGCACGATGAACATCGCGTTCGCGATCACGCAGCTGTATTCGGGTGCCCAGACCGTGACCGACCTGCCGCCGGCGATGACTTTCTTCGGCAACACCATCTCGCTCGGTGGCGCGGCCGTCAACTACGGCACCTTGCTCATGATCGCGATGTACGTCCTCATGTGGTGGGGCCTGCGCGACACGCAACCGGGCCGCCACGTCTATGCCGTGGGCAACAACCCCGAGGCCACGCGCCTGACCGGCATTGCGACCGACCGGGTGCTGCTGGGCGTGTATGTGACGGCGGGCCTGTTCTACGGCATCGCATCGCTGCTCTCAGTGGCGCGCACCGGTGTCGGCGACCCGAACGCGGGGCAGACCGAGAACCTCGACGCCATCACGGCGGTTGTGCTCGGCGGCACCAGCCTGTTCGGCGGCCGCGGCATCATCCTGGGCACCCTGCTGGGCGCGCTGATCGTCGGCGTGTTCCGCAACGGACTCACGCTGATGGGCGTGTCCTCGGTCTACCAGGTCCTGATCACGGGCGTGCTC
>NZ_JBFUCI010000682.1:0-1802 GCF_056405335.1 Variovorax sp. P1_H12_2 | reverse complement strand
GCCCATGAAGTTGCCGTGCTCCTCGAAGGTCGCCCGCGCCGCCGGCGGCACCTCGGCATCGCTCTTGGCCAGGCGGATGGTCTGCAGCGCGTCGTAGGCCTTGATGCCGTCGCGGATGTGGCCTTCGGCGCGCGCGACCAGGTCCTCGATGCCCGGCACCTCGGTGGTCAGCGAGCGGGTGCCGATCAGCCCCAGCAGCATCGGGATGTGGACCGCGAAGTGGGTCTCGCGGGTGCGCTGGTCGGGAAAGCCGAAGGCGGTGAAGGCGGCCGGCGCCGGCTCGGTCTTCCACATCGCCTCGATCGAGGCCACCTTCATCTTCTGGTGCTCGGTCGAGAGATAGCCGCTCTCGTCGCCCAGCACCACCACCGACAGCGCCGCCGCAAGGCCGAAGGAGGCGGCCACGGTCATCGAGCGCTTGGCGAGCTCCAGGTGCCGGCCCTTGAGCACATACCAGGCCGAGACGCCGAGCACGAAGATGGCCGCCACCGTGTAGCCGGCCGACACCGTGTGCACGAACTTGGCCTGGGCCACGGGGTTGGTCAGCACGGCGGCGAAGTCGGTCACCTCCATGCGCATGGTCTGCGGATTGAAGGCTGCGCCGACCGGGTTCTGCATCCAGCCGTTGGCGATCAGGATCCACAGCGCCGAGAAGTTCGAACCGATCGCCACCAGCCAGGTGACGATCAGGTGCGCCACCTTGGAGAGCTTGTCCCAGCCGAAGAAGAACAGGCCGACGAAGCTGGCTTCGAGGAAGAAGGCCATCAGCCCCTCGATCGCCAGCGGCGCGCCGAAGACGTCGCCCACGTAGTGGCTGTAGTAGCTCCAGTTCATGCCGAACTGGAACTCCATGACGATGCCGGTCGCCACGCCCATCGCGAAGTTGATGCCGAACAGCACGCCCCAGAACTTCGTCATGTCGCGCCAGATGGTCCGGCCGGTCATCACGTAGACCGTCTCCATGATCGCGAGGATCACGGCCAGCCCGATGGTCAGCGGCACGAACAGGAAGTGATACAGCGCCGTGAGGGCGAACTGCAATCGGGAGAGGGCGACGATGTCGAGGTCCATGGGTTCCTTTCTTGTTCTCTGTTCTCAGTCCGGCCGCAGCGCCTGCAGTGCCGCATCGAATGCAGGCGAGCCGCGCCGCAGGTCGGCGGTGATGCGGCCGTCCTGCATCGAAATCAGGCGGTCGGCCAGCGCGGCCTCGCGCCGCAGGTGCGTCGCGATCAGCAGCGTGCGGCCCGCGGCCTGGGCATCGAGGCGCCGCAGCACATCGTTCGCGGTCGCAGTGTCCAACGCTTCGGTCGGTTCGTCCAGCAGCCAGAGCGGCACGTCGCGCAGCAGCAGCCGCGCCAGCGCCAGCCGGCGCGACTGCCCACCCGAGAGGCCGAGGCCGCCTTCGCCGAGCGCGGTGTCGAGGCCCGCAGCCATCGCCTGCACTTCCTGGGACAGGCCGGCGGCCTGCAAGACGGCCCACAGCCGGGCGTCTTCGGCCGACGCGTCGGCCAGCCGGAGGTTGTCGCGCAGGCTGTCCTGGAACAGTTCCGTGCGCTGGGTCAGCAGGCAATGCGGCGCGCCGAGCACCTCGCCGGACGCGGCCGCGAGTTCGCCGGCGACCACCGCCATCAAGGTGGACTTCCCGGCGCCGCTGGGCCCGACCAGGGCGACGCGCTCGCCGGCGGCCAGAGCCAGTGAAATGTCGTGCAGGACCGCCACGCGGCGGCCGGGATGCGTCGCGCTCACCCGCGCCAGTCGAAGCGCCAGCCCCGGGTCGGAGGGCGCGGCCGGCGCCGCTGCGG
>NZ_JBFUCI010000681.1:0-1815 GCF_056405335.1 Variovorax sp. P1_H12_2 | reverse complement strand
AATACGGCCTATGTGAACACCATCGAGACCGTCCAGGAGGAGCGCTCGCCGGGCAACGCCGAAATCGAGGAGCGCCTGCGCTCCTACATGCGTTGGAATGCGATGGCGATGGTCGTCAAGGCCAACCGCCACCACCCGCCCGAAGGCGGCGACCTCGGCGGCCACATCGGCTCCTTTGCCTCGCTGGCCAGCATGTTCGGCGCCGGCTTCAACCACTTCTGGCATGCCGAGAGCGAGAACCACGGCGGCGACTGCCTCTATATCCAGGGCMATGTGTCGCCCGGCATCTATGCCCGCGCCTACCTCGAGGGCCGCCTGACCGAAGAGCAGCTGCTCAACTTCCGCCAGGAAGTCGACGGCAAGGGCCTGTCGAGCTACCCGCATCCGAAGCTGATGCCCGAGTTCTGGCAGTTCCCGACCGTCTCGATGGGCCTGGGCCCGCTGATGGCGATCTACCAGGCCCGTTTCCTCAAGTACCTGCACGCCCGCGGCATCGCCAACACCGAGAACCGCAAGGTCTGGGTGTTCTGCGGCGACGGCGAAATGGACGAGGTCGAGTCGCTCGGGGCGATCAGCCTGGCGGCGCGCGAGAACCTCGACAACCTGGTGTTCGTGATCAACTGCAACCTGCAGCGCCTGGACGGCCCGGTGCGCGGCAACGGCAAGATCATCCAGGAGCTCGAGGGCGAATTCCGCGGCTCGGGCTGGAACGTGATCAAACTGATCTGGGGCAGCAACTGGGATCCGCTGCTGGCGCGCGACAAGGACGGTGCGCTGCGCAAGATCATGATGGAGACCAACGACGGCGACTACCAGTCGTTCAAGGCCAACGACGGCGCCTATGTGCGCAAGCACTTCTTCGGCCGCGATCCGCGCACGCTCGAGATGGTCGCCAAGATGAGCGACGACGAGATCTGGAACCTGCGCCGCGGCGGCCACGATTCGCAGAAGGTCTATGCCGCCTTCGACGCCGCCGTCAAGCACCAGGGTCAGCCGACCGTGCTGCTGGTCAAGACGGTCAAGGGCTTCGGCATGGGCAAGATCGGCGAAGGCAAGAACACGGTCCACCAGACCAAGAAGCTCGGCGACGAGGACATCAAGGCCTTCCGCGATCGCTTCAACATCCCGATCCCGGACAGCCAGATCGCCGATCTGCCGTTCTACAAGCCGGCCGACGACACGCCCGAGATGAAGTACCTGCACGAGCGCCGCAAGGCGCTGGGCGGCTACCTGCCGCACCGCCGTGTGAAGGCCGACGAGAGCTTCACGGTGCCGTCGCTCGAGACCTTCAAGGCGGTGCTGGAGCCGACCGCCGAGGGGCGCGAGATCTCGACCACGCAGGCCTATGTGCGCTTCCTGACGCAGCTGCTGCGCGACCAGGCGCTGGGTCCGCGCGTGGTGCCGATCCTGGTCGACGAGGCCCGCACCTTCGGCATGGAAGGCCTGTTCCGCCAGATCGGCATCTACAACCCCGCGGGGCAGCAGTACACGCCGGTCGACAAGGACCAGGTCATGTACTACCGCGAGGACAAGGCCGGCCAGATCCTGCAGGAAGGCATCAACGAGGCCGGCGGCATGTCGAGCTGGATCGCGGCCGCCACCTCGTACAGCACCAACAACCGGATCATGGTGCCGTTCTATGTCTACTACTCGATGTTCGGCTTCCAGCGCATCGGCGACCTGGCCTGGGCGGCGGGCGACATGCAGGCGCGCGGCTTCCTGCTCGGCGGCACCTCGGGCCGCACCACGCTGAACGGCGAAGGCCTGCAGCACGAGGACGGCCACAGCCACATCCTGGCCAACACGATCCCGAAC
>NZ_JBFUCI010000680.1:0-1840 GCF_056405335.1 Variovorax sp. P1_H12_2 | reverse complement strand
CACCCGCAGCCCGTGCAGCACGACCAGCACCGGCGCCAGGCCCATCTGCTCCTGGCGCACGATGGCGGCCTGGGTCTGGCGCAGCAGGTTGTCGGCGAGGCCGGGCTCGATGCCGCTGCTGCTGGTCATGGCCTGCTGCAGCACGCTGTCGAGCGAGCCGTCCAGGCCGATGACCTGGAGTTCGGCATCGCCGGGGAAGAGCTGCTGGGTGATGGCGCGGCCGAGCGCCAGCCGGACCAGCGTCGTCAGCTCGGTCGCGTCCTTCACGGTCGGCGCGTGCTCGGCCATGACGTCGAGGATGGTGCGCATGTCGCGGATCGGCACTTCTTCCTCGAGCAGGTTCTGCAGCACCTTGTGCAGCGTGCTCAGCGTGATGACCTTCGGCACCAGGTCCTCGGTCAGCTTCGGCGCGGTCTTGGCGATCTGGTCCAGCAGCTGCTGCACTTCCTGGCGGCCCAGCAGCTCGGCGGCATGGGTCTGGATCAGGTGGTTCAGGTGGGTGGCCATCACGGTGCAGGCGTCGACCACGGTGTAGCCGTGGATCTGCGCCTGCTGGCGCAGGTTGCCGTCGATCCACACCGCCGGCAGGCCGAAGGCCGGGTCCTGCGTCAGCGTGCCGGGCAGGCTGCCCGTGACCTGGCCCGGGTTGATCGCCATCCACTGGTTCGGAAAGGCCTCGCCGCGTCCGATCTCGACGCCCTTCAGGCTGATCACGTAGGTGTTCGGCTTGATCTCGAGGTTGTCGCGGATGTGCACCACCGGGACCAGGAAGCCGATCTCCTGCGCGATCTTCTTGCGGATGCTCTTGATGCGGCCCAGCAGTTCGCCCTGCTGCGATTGGTCCACCAGCGGGATCAGCCGGTAGCCGACCTCCATGCCGAGCGGATCGACCAGCGAGATGTCGTCCCAGCTGGCCTCGGCGGTCTCGGCCGCCGGGGGCAGCGCGGCCTGGGCGGCGGCCGCTTGCGCCGCCTCCTGCTTCGGCTTGCGCTTGAGAAGCCCGTGGCCCAGCCAGGCCAGGCCGCCCGCGATCAGCAGGAAGGCCAGGTTCGGCATGCCCGGGATCATGCCCATCAGGCCGATGATCGCGGCCGTCAGGAACAGCACCTGCGGGTTGGAGAAAAGCTGGCCCGTGAGCTGGCTGCCGACGTCCTCGTCGGTGGTCACGCGCGAGACGATCACGCCGGCCGCAGTCGAGATCACGAGCGCCGGGATCTGTGCCACCAGGCCGTCGCCGATCGCCAGCAGCGTGTAGGTCTTGCCGGCGGTCGAGAAGTCCAGTCCGTGCTGCACCACCCCGACCACCAGGCCGCCGATGATGTTGATGACCATGATCAAGAGGCCCGCCACGGCGTCGCCGCGCACGAATTTGCTGGCACCGTCCATCGAGCCGTAGAAGTCCGCCTCCTGCGCGACTTCGGTGCGGCGCTTGCGAGCGACGTCCTCGCCGATCAGGCCGGCGTTGAGGTCGGCGTCGATCGCCATCTGCTTGCCGGGCATGGCGTCGAGCATGAAGCGCGCGCCGACCTCGGCGATGCGGCCCGCGCCCTTGGTGATCACCATGAAGTTGATCAGCACCAGGATGATGAAGACCATCACGCCGACCGCGAAGTTGCCGCCGACCAGGAAGTGGCCGAAGGCCTCGATCACCTTGCCCGCCGCATCGGGCCCGGTGTGGCCGTGCAGCAGCACCACGCGGGTGGAGGCCACGTTGAGCGACAGCCGCAGCAGGGTGGAGAACAGCAGCACCGCGGGGAAGGCGGCGAAATCCAGCGCCTTCATCGTGTACATGCTGACCAGCAGCACCATCACCGACAGCGCGATGTTGAAGGTGAACAGC
>NZ_JBFUCI010000679.1:0-1845 GCF_056405335.1 Variovorax sp. P1_H12_2 | reverse complement strand
CGTCGAAGGTCTGGTTCTGGCCGACTGTAGCCGGTCGCGCGAAAGAACTTCGAGCCCATTCCTGTATCTCGACCCTCTTGAAGGCAGCCACTGGCTGATGGCCTGAAAGGGTCAAGTGCGCGCAGGGCGCCAAGTTCCGTGGAAGCCGAACGGTACGCGGTGCGGCAAACGGGCGACCGCAACTTGTCCCGCCGCCAGGTCCATTGCATCGAACACCAGCAGGTCGCTGCGCCGTTCCTGTTCACGCCAGGCCACGGCAAGCAGCCAGCCGTCGCCCTCGGCTGCGTCGGTGGCGCGCGGCACGAACACCGGTTCGGACACCACGTCTCCATGCGGCAGCGTGTGCATGCTGCGCTCGCCGGTATCGAAATCGAAACGGGCGAGGCTGTCGTAGAGCACGCTTTCCGAGTCATCCCTTGCGCGCGACCTCGCATGGCAGGTGTAGAAGCCGTAGCGGTTGCGCCGGCCCGTGTAGCGCTCGTCAATGCGTGGAAACTCCGCCACCAAGTCGTCGAGGTACTCGCGTCGGAATCCTGTGTCCGTGCCGCTCAAGTCGAAAGTCCAGCGGCACAGGCGCGCGGCCATGGCGTCGGGGTCACCGGGATGGCCTTCGGCATCGGGCAGTCCGGGCGCCGTTTCCGACTGCATCACATAGGCCACGACAGTGGCGCCGTCGTCCCAGGCATTCATCACATGGAACACGTGGCAGGCGTCGGAGTCGAACCAGCGCAGTGTGTCCGCCGCGCCACCGCGCTGCATCACGCCAACGTGTGTCCGCAGGCCGACGTCCCAGGCCAGCAGTGGCTTGCCGCGCATCGCGCGCTCCACGCTGAGCGTCAGCGGTGTGACGGGAAAGAGCACATGCCCGCGCGTCACCATGAAGTCGTGCGCCATGCTGGCATACGGCGCTTTGAACGACTCGAGCCGCGTGACCTCGCAGTGCTTGTCCATCACGCCATAGAGCATGGCCGGCGAACAAGGGCCGTCGGGCGAATACGCAAAGAAGTGCAGTTCGCCGCTCTCGGGGTCCACCTTCGGGTGCGCGGTGCAGCGCGAGGTCACGCGGTCGCCGAAGCTCTGGTGCCCTTTGGAAGCCAGCGTGTAGGCGTCGAGCTCAAAGGGTTGATGCGACTCTTCGAGGGCGAACAGTCGGTCGCCATGCCACAGCATGCTGGTGTTGGCCGTGCCACCGTTTCGGCCCTGCGCCAGCGGGTCGCTGGTGGCGGGGTTGCCGAAGGTGCCGAAGAGCGCGCGCCCGGCTTCATGTTCGAGCTGCCATTTCGGCGTGCGCGCCCAACGGTTGCTGTACGACACGCTGCCCTTGTCGATGTGGAAGGCGTGCACCATGCCGTCGCCGGAGAACCAGTGGTAGTTATTGTCGCGCGGTGCGTACTGCGGGCTTGGGCCGACACGGTACAGGCTGCCTGACAGCCCGGGTGGCAGCGTGCCTTCGATGTGGAGCTGCGTGATGTCGTGCTCCTCGGCGAGCGGCGCGTAGTTGCCGGTGAAGAAGTGAGGGTTCGTCTGTGTTTCTGCGTTCACGTGGAGCCTTTGGGATTCATTCAGGAGGTCGATGTGCCGTTCAGATGCGCGATGGCTTGCCCAACGTAGGCGGCCAACGTCTCGTCGATGCCCGAGCCAGCCCGCAGAGCCGCGTCGTGGTGAAACGCGCGCTGCAGCTTCGCGTGTAGCGCGGCATCGCCGCCGGCCTTGGCGAGCGAGAGCTCCTGCCAACGCTGCGCCAGCGCACGCATGGCTGCGCCATCGATGGGGGTGCCCGTCAACATCTGTTGCCGAACCTCGGCGATGAGCGGCGGCCATRCATCGGTCTGCGCAACGTAGTTC
>NZ_JBFUCI010000678.1:0-1845 GCF_056405335.1 Variovorax sp. P1_H12_2 | reverse complement strand
GAGGACCGGCGGTGATCGAGTGCTGGCTGTCCGCGACCGGCGCACCGCCGGCCGTGGTCAGCGTGGGCGGCCTGCTTTCTGTTGGCATGGGCGAACTCTCGAGTCGAAAATCTGGGGGCGATATTGGACCGCCCCGGCTCGTTTGTCTTGAACAAGAGTCGCCCGGGTTGAACATCGGGCCATGGCAGCGTCCGAATGTGCAAGGAGGCTGACAACCCGACAAGACCGAAAACGCCCAAGGCGCATCATGAAGCCCTGCGCGCAAAAGCGCGCCCCATCACACGAAGGCGCTCCCATAAAACCGTCTCTTCCTTTGCTCATGAGCCTCAACGGGGGCTTTGTGGACACCGCCGGATTTCTGGCGCTCCAGGGCCTGTTCACCGCCCATGTCACAGGGAACTTCGTCACCATTGGCGCGGCGCTGGTGCACGGCACTTCGGGTGCGCTGACCAAGCTCCTGGCCCTGCCGGTGTTCTGCGCCGTGGTCATCCTGACGCGAGCGCTGAGCTACAGACTGCCCGACTTCGGCCTGCCGGTCTTGCGAACGATGCTGGTCTTCAAGACACTGCTGCTCGCCGCAGGCGCTGCCATCGCCGTGCGTTTCGGTCCTTTCAGCGACGGCGACAGCGGGCTCGCGATGCTCACGGGGATGGCGCTGGTGTCGGCAATGGCCATCCAGAACGCCGCACACCGGATTCATCTGGCGAGCGCCCCACCGACCACCCTGATGACCGGCACAACCACCCAGATCATGATCGACCTCGCCGACATGCTGCGAGGGCTGCCATCGCAAGACGCCGACCCCGCACGCGCCCGGCTTCTGCGAATGTCGGCCAGCGTCGCCGTGTTCGCAGCAGGCTGCGCAGCTGCCGCGCTCACCTACATGTGGCTGGATGTCTGGTGCTTCGTGATTCCACCCGTGTTGGCCGCGTGCGCCGTCGTTCTTCAACACAGCACGCGTGAGGGCGAGTCGGCAGGACCGGCCGTCGTTGCCCGCTGAAGGGCCAGGCGCACTACTTGTAAAGCCAGCGCGCCATCAGCCGCGTGTATCTCGGCATGATGACGTACACCATCAGGGCAACGATCACCGCCGATGCGATGAAGTGCTCGCCGAAGTAGTTCGACGTCGGGCGCACAAGATCGAACAGCCGGCTCAACATGGCCGGGACCAGCATGGTCAAGGGGTAGATCACCGACAGCGTCAGCAGGAATTGCTTGTAGCGCTTGGCTGGCTTCTGCCCCGCCGGCGGCCTGAACCAGAATTCCAGGCCACTGCGCGTTTCCACCCGTTCGTCGGCGTCGAGGAATGCGGCAGCCTCATCGATCAGTTGCCGGCGGGCGTCGGACGCGAACCAGTCTTGCGCATGCGCCAGCGAATCGAAACGAATGGTGATCGTGTATTGCAGGGTCCCTGCTGCCGGATGGATGACGTTGACACCGCGATGCCCGGGAAATCGGGCGGCGATCGGCATCACTTTCCTCAGCCATTGCTCGTATTGCGCAATGGCCTCCGGCTTGACGGTCTGCTGGATGACGGCGGTGACGGTGTCCGGCCGTGGTGGTTCGCGCCCGACGATTTCGTCCAGTGTCGCGGTCCGCAATTCGGGGTGACGATCCTCGGTGACCATGAACGCCGCCTTTCAGATGCCGAGAAGCGTCCGGCCTTCATCGGCCAGCAGGTCGTGCGTCTCGGGATGTCCTCGCATGTAGGCAGCGAAGACGGGGCACTTCGGAATGACCCGAAGGCCGCGTTCGCGCGCGGAGGCCAGCCCCGCCAGCACCAGTTGCGTCGCGACGCCGTGGCCTCGCAAGGCATCCGGAACGATGGTGTGGATGAAAGTGATG
>NZ_JBFUCI010000677.1:0-1847 GCF_056405335.1 Variovorax sp. P1_H12_2 | reverse complement strand
GTGCCGATCACCGTGAGCGGCGCACCATCGAACATCACTTCGCCCTGGAGGAAGTCGCCCGCGGCGCGCATGCCGTGGTAGGAGCCAAAGAGCTGGGTGACAAGGGAATTCCACTGCATGGAGTACTCCTGGGTTAGATGACGCGCAGGGAACGCACGGCGTTGACCGACAAATCCGGCACCTGCTCAGCATCGACGACACCAAGTGCGCGCCACAGCAGCACCGCGTCATCGCCGCCGGTGTCCCCGGCCGGCAGGGCGAGCAGTCGACTGGTGAGCAATGCGTGCTCGTCTTCGAGTGCTGCCAGGGTCAATGGCTTCGCTTGGCCGATAGCGGCGATGGCCGCCTCGCGAAAGGCGGCAACATCGTCTTCGACCAGGTTGTCGCAGTCGCCGATGAGCCAGCGATGCTTGCCTCCGGTGGTGCGCCAGACCAGCGCCCGGTCGCGCGAATCGAATTCCTCGACGCCGTGCGACGCTTCGATGACCTCGGGGCCCGACATGGCGAGCCGTCCGACATCGCTCATCACGATGTGATCGGCGCAGCGTGCGACGATGCCCATGCCGCCGAAGCAGCCGTTGGCGCCGCCGATCAGCACGATCACCGGGATGGCCGCGGCGCGCACGTCGAGCAGCGCGCGCATAACTTCCGACACGGCGATCAGACCGGCGTTGGCCTCGTGCAGGCGCACGCCACCCGACTCGGCCAGCAGCAGCACGGCATCAGGCCGGTCACGCAGCGCGCGCTGCAGCAGGCCGACCAGCTTGGCCCCGTGCACCTCGCCGACGCCACCTCCCATGAACGCACCTTCCTGGGCCGCCACGAACACGCTGCGCCCATCGAGCGTCGCGCGACCGACCGCCACGCCATCATCGAAGGCCGAAGGCACGCCAAGCTGCGCCAGGTGCGGGCTTGTCACCCGTTCGCTCGGCGGCAGCCATTCGTGAAAGCTGCCTGGGTCGAGCAGCAGGGCAAGACGCTCGCGCGCCGAGCATTCCGCATAGCTGATCATGGTCGGCCTCCGCTGATCTCGGCCACTGCCTGGTCGAGCCGCAGGCTCACCACCGCAGGTGTGGCGCCCATGTCGTTGATCGAGACGCGCACGCCGCCCAGTGGATGGCGCGCGTGGAAGTCGTTCATCACGGCCTGCCAGATCGGCCCGAAGCCGCGCGCGGAGGTCTCGACGCGCACTGCGCAACCATTGTCGTCGGTCGCCTCGAGCATCACCTCGAGGTTGCCGGACCCGACGACGCCGACCAGCACCGGCGCAAAAGCGCCCGCGGGCCGGACACCGGCAAAGAAAAAGTCCAGGGTTTCGAGCCCTGCGGGAACGTCGCTCATCGTTGAATCTCCTGCTACCAGTTTCTGAAGCGCTTGGGCGGCTGGTACAGCCCGCCCGAGGCGCGCACGAGGTCGCGCATGCTGCGTGCGGCCAGCAGGTTGCGCGTGGCCTGTCGGGGGTCGATGCCCAGGTCCTCCGGCCGGCGGATCACGCCTCGGTCGCGCAGGTTCTCGACCGCCCGCCGGTCGCGCGCCAGGCCCACCGCCGTGTAGCCGGCCACGCCGCGGATGGCCTGCTCGCGCTCCGCGTCGGTGCGGCACAAAAGCAGGTTGGCGATGCCTTCCTCGGTCAGGATGTGGGTCACGTCGTCGCCGTAGATCATGATGGGCGGCAGGTCCATGCCGGCCTGCTCCTGCAAGGTCCAGGCATCGAGGCGGTCGACGAAAGCCGGCTGCATGTGTTCGCGGAAAGTCTCGACCATCTGCACCACCAGCTTCTGGCCGCGCGGCGTGCCCGCGGCGCCGCGGCGGCCCTCGCGCGCCTCGCGCCCGGCCTTGAGCCAGGC
>NZ_JBFUCI010000676.1:0-1850 GCF_056405335.1 Variovorax sp. P1_H12_2 | reverse complement strand
GCGGCGCACTACGCGGGCCGTTGAAGATCGAAGCCTTCAGGCGGTATGCTCGATGCCACCTCCGCTTCTCATCTCCCCGTGAAAGCATCCGTATTCATTGCCGCGAGCATCGACGGATTCATCGCGCGACCCAACGGCGACCTCGACTGGCTRCCCATGGAAAAGGACGTYGATGGGGGTGACTTCGGCTACCAGGCGTTCCTGGATTCGGTCGATACGATCGTCATGGGCCGGCACACCTACGAGACGGTCCTGGGTTTCGAAGGCGATTGGCCGTTCGGCAGCAAGCGCGTGGTGGTCCTGAGCACCCGAAGCGCGAACATCCCGGCCAGGCTCGCAGGCCGGGGCGCGTGGATGGAGGGCCCACCGCATCGGATCCTGGAGCAGCTCGCCGCCGAAGGCGCCAGGCACCTGTACATCGACGGCGGACGGACCATCCAGGGGTTCCTGCAGGCCCGCCTGATCCATCGGCTCATCGTCACGCGAATTCCGGTCCTTCTGGGCAGCGGCATTCCTCTGTTCGGCCCGTTGGAGAGCGACCTCCCCCTGCGGCACCTGCGCACCGCGGCGTATGCAAACGGCATGGTCCAGAGCGAATACGCGATCTGAGGCCGGGGCACGGGTTTGYGCTACCAGCTCACACGCAGGCCGATCGTGCCCTGCACCGACGACTTCACCTGGGCGTCGCCGCCGGTGCTGAACAAATGCCCGACTTCGCCATACAACGTGGTGACGGTTGTCAGCGCCAGCGAGAAGCCCGCCGCCACTTCCGCCGAGGTGTAGCCGCTCGCGCTGGCGATGCGGGTGCTGGCGGCGGGGCCGATGAAAGTCACCACGTCGGCGCCCGAACTCGCGCTATAGACGTTGACCCGTGCATAAGGCTGCAGCCGCCCCGCCCCGGTGGCCATGTCGCCCTTGATGCGCACACCGAGGCGGCCGATCCAGCCGCCTTCGGCGTCTTGATGGACGCGCGCGCCGAGGGTCCACACATCGTCGAAACTTGTCTTCTGGCGGACAAGCTGTGCCTGCGGCTCGATGGTCCAGTCCTCGGCCAGGGCGAAGGACTTGCCGGTTTCGATCGATGCGGAGAAGCTGCGCGCCTTGCCCGATGTCGTGAGGCTGCCGTCGGGCCGTACGTCGTAGCGGTGGCTGCCCGCTTGCAGCACGGCGTCGGCATACCAGCCGCTTGCATCCTTCCAGGTCGCATAGCCGCCGAGGTAGCTCGATTGCAGATCGGTGCTGCCGACCCGGCCGAAGGTGCCGCGCGCGTTGCCGCTCACGTCGGCGCCCCCGTCCAGCGCGCCGGCAAAGATGCCGACGCGCCAGCCGTCGCTGGCCAGCAGGTCGGTGCCGGCCTGCAGGCCGCTCAGGTGCCCCTGGCTGTGCGGGGCGGCGCTGCCGTCCTGGCTGATGTCGAGGTCGGTGTAGATGGCTCGCGCCCAGGCCTCGCGGCCGGCACTCGTATCACCGACGCGGCGGTGCAGGTTGCCGAGCATCGCGAGATCGCCCTGGCGAATCTGTGCCGGCAGGGCGGCGAAGATCGGCATTTCGTTTCGGTATTCGGGCGCGACCGGGGCGGGCGCGACCACGTTCTGTTCGGACTGTGCCGTCGCCGACGTGTCCTCGGGGGTTTTCGTTTCGGAGCTCTTGGCGCCCGCTTCCGCGCCCGCGGCGGCCGCCGTCGCTGGGGCCGCTACCGCAGATGAGGCGGCAGGAGTCGCAGGAGCTGCAGGAGCCGCAGGTGTCGTCTGAGTCGCGGGCGTCGCGGGAGCAGGAGCGGGGGCTGGAACCGGGGCTGGAACCGGGGCTGGAACCGGGGCTGGAACCGGGGCTGGGACCGGGGCTGGGAC
>NZ_JBFUCI010000675.1:0-1855 GCF_056405335.1 Variovorax sp. P1_H12_2 | reverse complement strand
ACGTAGCCTTGCAGCGCCGCGGTGCGGCGCGTCGGGCCGCTCTCGAACTGCGTGAAGCTCTCGGCCCGGTAGCGCACCAGGTCGCCGATCGGGCGGTTCGCGATCCACTGCAGCTCCGGCGTCGCGAACAACTCGTAGTCGGACAGCTCGGGCCGCCTCGACGCGGCGTCCAGCGTCAGCACCCAGGGCCGGTTGGCGGGTTCGAGCGTGACCTCGTAGCCGGTGGCCGGACCGCGCACCCGCAGATTCTGCGGCACGAAGCTGCGCGAGAAAGGCAGCGGGGCGGTCCACTCGCGGCCGTCGAACTGCGTCAGCACCGGTCCGCGGAAGTAGAGGGTGGCGCGCGGCGGTACCAGGTCGCCGTCGAAGCGGATGCGCGCGGCGATGCCTTCGTCGAGCGCGAGCTCGGCCATGGCGCCCACGCGCATCGTGTTCGACAGCCCGGTGCGTCCGGTCATGGCGTCGTTCGGCGTGCCCCACAGCGGCGCCATGCGCGGAAACAGCATGAACAGCACCAGCATGATCGGCGCGCCCAGCAGCGCCATCCAGCCGGCCGTGCGGGCGGCCTGGGCGAGCGGCGGCTTGCCCACCGGCATGTGGGCGTTGACCAGCGCGGTCAGCAGGCCCAGCAGCGCCAGCAGCATCGCGCAGGCCGTCACCAGCGACTGCGAATAGAAGAAATTCGTGAGCATCGTGAAGAAGCCCAGGAAGAAGATCACGAAGGCGTCGCGCCGGGCGCGCAGCTCCAGCGTCTTGAGCGCCAGCAGGATCACCACCAGCGTGACGCCGGCGTCGCGGCCCAGCAGCGTGCGATGGGTCGCGTAGGTGGCGACCAGCGTCAGCGCGAGGAGGGCGATGCGCCAGCCTTTGCCCGGCAGCGGGCGGGCCTGGACCGCCAGCGTTCCGCGCCAGAACAGCACGATGGCGGCGAGCGTGCTGCACCACCACGGAAGGTTGGAGATCTGGGGCAGCAGGATCAGGCCGATGACGGCCAGCAGAAAGAGCGTGTCCCTGGCGTCCCGCGGCAGGGCCTGGAGCCTCGCGTTCAGCATAGGGCCAGCACCTCGAGGCACTGCCGCTTGTGGGCTTCGCCTTGCGAAGGCGCCACCACGCGGCCCGCGACGCGCAGGCCATAGTCCACGCCCAGCCGATCCGCCATCAGCACCCAGGCGCAGAGCCGCGACAGGCGCGCCTCCGAGTCGGGCAGGCCCGCCGCCTGGGCGTCGAGCCAGAGTTCCTGCCGCTGCGCCTGTTGCGTGTCGCGGCTCACCAGGTCCTCGGAGCCCGCGGCCTGCGCCTGGGCCGCGCGCTTCCACACCACCAGCTTCAGCGGGTCCCCGCGCCTGTAGGCCCGCACGCCGTCGTACTCGCCCGCCAGATGCGTGCGCAGCGCGGCCGACGCGGCCTGGCCGGCCGGCTCGCCCGCCGGAAGCGGCGGCGGATGGACCTCCGGCGCCGGATAGACCAGCACCTGCGAGGCCGGCCGCCACACGGTCCAGACGCGGAAGGTGCCGAGCGGAAACCGGGTTTCGGCGGTCAGCGTCGGCACCGGATGCAGGCCGCGGCGCCTTGGCTTGAAGGCCACCTCGACCGTGGCGCTGCCTTCGGCCGGCACGTCGCACCAGGCCCACTGGCCGCTGCGGTGCACCGCGAGGCCGATGCCGTAGCGCGTGCTGCGGCGCGTGTTGTCGAGCACCACGCGGAACACCGCGGCGGCCCCGGCATAGCGCGGCTCGGGCGCCATCAGGTGCATCGCCAGGCCGCGCAGCRTGCCATGGCACACGTGCATCCCGACCGCCACGCTGCCCGCCAGCAGGAAGGTCAGCAGGTAGCCCAGGTTGAGCTGGTAGTTGAT
>NZ_JBFUCI010000674.1:0-1872 GCF_056405335.1 Variovorax sp. P1_H12_2 | reverse complement strand
GAAGGAGCTCGCGCGCGCGCGGGTGCTCGCCGAGCTGGGCCATGGCGATGCCGCGCAGGGCCAGCGCCGGCGGGTCTTCGCGCAAGGCGACGCGCTTGAGGGCGCCGAGCGGGTCGCCGGTGGCGAGGGCGCGCGCGGAGGCTGTGATCAGGGAGTCCATGGCGACAGGCTACACCGGCGCGTTCACGACGACTCTCGCCTTCACGACGGGAAGTCGATCCGCCCGCGCTGGATGAGGGACGGTCCCGGTACGTAATTTCCCTCACGCATGCGTCAGATTCCGATCAGTGACGGCGCAAGAACATCGAGCCGCGCTGCCAATACGGCGCCCGGTTCCACAGCCGTGGGGTTGTTCCCACCACCGGCCACACCCTCTCTTCGCGCGTATGAACAATCGAAATCTCGTCAGAGGCCTGTTCCTCATGGCGATCTCTCTGGCCTTCGGCCTGCAGGCTCTGCGTTACCCGATCGGCGACTTCAGCCGCGCGGGGCCGGGATTGTTTCCCGCACTGGTGAGCTCCATGCTGCTCCTGATCGGCATCGTGACCGTGGTCCGGTCGTTCTTCGTCGAACGCGTGCACCTGGGCCTGAACTTCAGGAACATCGCCATCATCATGGTGAGCCTCTGCGGCTTCGCGGGGCTTTCGATGTACCTGAACATGATCGTGGGCATCGTCTTCATGGTCTTCTTCTCCACCTTGGCCGGCACCTCCTATTCGTGGGTGCGCAACGTCAAGATCTCCGCCGGCCTGGTCACGATGGCCCTGCTCCTTCAAAAACTCCTCGGCTTGAACCTGCCCCTCTACTGATGGACGTCCTGAACAACCTGGCGTTTGGCTTTTCGCACGCCCTGACCCTCCAGAACCTGATGTACTGCGCCATCGGCTGCACGGTGGGCACGCTGGTCGGCCTGCTGCCCGGCCTGGGCCCCTTGGCCACCATCAGCCTGCTGCTGCCGCTGACCTATTCCATTCCCACGACCGGCGCGCTGATCATGCTGGCCGGCATCTACTACGGCGCCCAATACGGGGACAGCGTGAGCGCCATCACGATGAAGATCCCGCACGCCAGCAGCATCGTGGCGTGCATCGACGGCTACCAGATGACGCTCAAGGGCAAGACCGGGCTGGCGCTGTTCACCGCGGGCGTCTCGAGCTTCATTGGCGGCACGGTCGCCATCCTGGTGCTGTCGTTCCTGGCTCCCACGCTGGGTGAAGTCGCCTTCCTGTTCGGTCCGGCGGACTACTG
Source organism: Variovorax sp. P1_H12_2 (assembly GCF_056405335.1). NCBI lineage: Bacteria > Pseudomonadati > Pseudomonadota > Betaproteobacteria > Burkholderiales > Comamonadaceae > Variovorax > Variovorax sp. P1_H12_2. The sequence continues at coordinate 624 of NZ_JBFUCI010000674.1, read as the reverse complement.
CGCCATGATGATGGTGGGTTTCGTGTGCGTGAGCTTCGTCACCACGGGCAGCCTGCTCAATGGCCTGGCCATGAGCATGATCGGGGTGCTGCTGGGCACGATCGGCACCGACGTGAACAGCGGCGCCCAGCGCTTCACCATGGACCTGCCCTTCCTGGTGGACGGCGTCGGCGTCGTGAGCATCGCATTGGGCTGCTTCGGCATCGCCGAGATCACGAAGAACCTCGACGCCCGGGAAGAACGCTCGCCCTTCAACGGCAAGATCGACCTGATCCCCACCTGGGCGGAATTCAAGCGGATCATCCCCAGTGCCCTGCGCGGCAGCGTGGTCGGCTCCTTCCTGGGCATCCTGCCCGGCGGCGGTCCCACGATCGCCCAGTTCGCCGCGTACGCGATCGACAAGAAGGTCAGCAAGTACAAGCACGAGATCGGCACCGGCTGCATCGAGGGCGTGGCCGGTCAGGCCGCGGCCGACGAAGCGGCCGCCCGCACCAGCTTCATCCCCCTGATGAGCATCGGCATCCCCGAGAACGCCGTGATGGCGCTGATGCTGGCCGCCTTCATCATCAAGGGCATCCAGCCGGGACCGAACATGATCGCCAGCCACCCCGAGCTCTTCTGGGG
>NZ_JBFUCI010000673.1:0-1873 GCF_056405335.1 Variovorax sp. P1_H12_2 | reverse complement strand
GTAGTAGACCGGCGGCGGGGCCGAATAGACAGGCGCGGGTTCGTAGTACACGGGAGGGTTGACTACAGCGACGCCCGGGACGCCGACGCCTATGGACCAGTTCACGTCGGCGCTGGCCGATGCAGTAGCGAAGAGGGCACCGGCTGCCACTGCGCCGAAGGCAGCCCATTTGACAAACGCAGAAGACTTGAGGGTCATGGTGAATCATCCGGGGCGAGCGAAACCGCCCATTCACCACTCAACGCTCGACCTCCGAAGTGCGCGCACCTTTTACGGCGAATACGGTTGCTAAACGTATCGGCTACGGCTCATTGGGGCCGGTGCTCACAGGAGGGCTTGGCGCAGGCGCCAAAGAGCGTCAGCGATTGATCCTTGATGCGATAGCCGCGCTCGGCCGCAATAGCCGCATGCCGGCGCTCGAGAGCATCGTCGTGAAATTCCTCAATGCGTCCACAGTCGAGGCAAAGGAGATGGGCATGACGATGTCCGTCGTCGAGTTCGTAGACGGCTTTTCCGGACTTGAAGTTGCTGCGTTTGATCAACCCGGGATGCTCGAACTGGGACAGCACGCGATAGATCGTGCTCATCCCGATGTCGCGATGCGTCTCGAGCAGCGATCGGTAGATGTCTTCGGCAGAGAGATGCTGGCCGGCATTTGCGAACCCGAGGAGGCCGGTGACGCACAGGGACGCTGTCAGCAGTCCGGCCAGACTGATGAGCACGCGCCCCCACCAGCCCAGCACACGGCCCGTATGGAGCGGGTATTGCCAGATGAGGAAGCGATCGGCGCCCGTTCCACTGTCATAGCCGCTGATGCTCTTGAGTTCGCCGGTCTGGTCGTCGATGAACAACTGCTCGTAGCGCAAGCGCAGCAGGCGTTCCCGCATGCCGTCCTCCTTGAAGGCCACACGGTCGACGCCGAGATGGGGAACATGGCTCGCGTACCAGGGCAGGAACGACCGAGCGGACGGCGGAAGATGGACCCGGGCGCGCTCCACAGCGGCCTGCAGTGCAAGGGCCGGTGCCGGCGCAGGAGAAGCCCGGCGCGGCAACGCCTGCAAGGGGTTCGGCGTGATCGGTGCAAACAGGCGAACGACAGGCCGGAACACTTCGTTGCCCAGGCTGAAGTAGACCCCCGAGACGGCCAACGTCACGGCCACCGGCAGGCTCCACAGCGCAACGGACCGATGCAGGTCGAAGTTCGTCCGAATCCATGATGCTCCGCGCTTGATCTGCCATGCCGGCTTCCAGCGCCGCCAGAAGCTCGGCGACGGCGCGCCTGCAGCCCCGCCACTGCGTGCCGGCCGGATCAGCCGGCGCGGCAAGCTGAGGTACGTGCTTTGCAGGCTCCACGACACTGTGACCACGGCATCGTGACTAGGACAATCTCAAGAACTGAGACTGTGCTTTCACTCAGAGGCTGTCGGCGCTGGCGGCGAGTGTCCATTTTCGCCACAGCAGGTGGTCGAGCGATAAGGCTCCGGCCCCTCGGCACAGGAGAACGAGCAGCATTGCGGCCCACTGGATGTGCGTCGGCCAAGCCTGGGGATAGACGAAGATCTCGATGACCGCGGTCATGCCCAGCAGCACGCCGGCGGCGGGTCGGGTCAACAGGCCCAACATGAGCAGCACCGGTGCGCTCAACTCGATGCTCACCGCAATGTAGGCCGCCGCTTCCGGCGGCAGCAACGGCAAGCGATATTCGTCCGTGAACAATGCCATCGCGGTGGCCCAGTTCGCGAGCTTGGTCATTCCGGAGTTCCAGAACACGGTCGCCACCGCGAGCCGCAACGGGACCGCGAGGACGGTGTAGGGCGTCGCCTCGAGCAGGTGGCGCAGCCGTGCGAGAAGAGGGGTCATCAGGTGTCTCCGG
>NZ_JBFUCI010000672.1:0-1880 GCF_056405335.1 Variovorax sp. P1_H12_2 | reverse complement strand
ACAGGATCCTGTCCACCACGTCCCTGTCCTCGGCGAAGATGTAGACGCCCAACGGACTCGGCCGGCTGTTGACCCACTGGACGACCGCGTCGACCGACCCGATCTCGAGCACCGGCAGGATGGGGCCGAAGATCTCTTCCTTCATGATCGGCGAATCCACCGCCACGTCCACCAGCACGGTCGGCGCGATGTAGAGCGCGTCGGCATCGGTCTGGCCGCCGGCGACGGCCCGGCCGCTGTCGAGCAGCGCGGCCAGCCGATCGAAGTTGCGACGGTTGATCACACGTCCGTAGTCCGGGCTCTGCTTCGGGTCGTCGCCATAGAACTCGCGGATCGTGTCCTTCAGGTGCTGCACGAATTCATCCTTCACCTCCGGCCATGCCAGCACGTGGTCGGGTGCGGTGCAGATGTGGCCGGAGTTCAGGTAGCGCCCATACGCGATGCGCCGCGCGGCCACCTTGAGGTTGGCCGACGAATGGACGATGGTCGGGTTCTTGCCGCCGAGTTCGAGCACGCACGGCGTCAGGTTCTTCGCGGCCGCCTGGTGCACGATCTTGCCGACCGGCGGACTGCCCGTGAAGAAGATCATGTCCCACTGCTGTGCCAGCAGGGCCGTGGTCTCGGGGACGGCGCCCTCGACGACCGCGACCGCACGCGGATCGAAGTACTCGGGCACCAGCCGCGCCGCCGCGGCGGCGCAATGGGCCGCGACCTCGGAAGGTTTCAGGACGGCGGTGTTGCCCGCGGCCAGTGCCGCCACCAGCGGCCCGAACACCAGCATGAAGGGCTCGTTCCAGGCGCCGATGATCAGCGCCACGCCCAGCGGGTCGCGATTCACCCGGATGTAGCCCGGCTCGAACACCAGCGGCATCGGCTCGTGCAAGGGCTTCATCCACGCGTCGATGTGCTCGAGCGCGTAGGCGGCCTCCTTGGCGCAGTAGTCGACGTCCATCAAGTCGGCATCGTTGACGTTGCGACGCAGGTCTTTCCAGAGCGCGTCGCACAACGCGTCGTGGTGGTCGGTGAACATGGCCCGGACGGACTCGAGCTGGGACTTTCTCCACGCGACCGGGCGCGTATGGCCTTCCAGGAAGAACGCCCGCTGGCTGGCGACGAGGGCGGCGTAGTCGGGCAGGGACATGATGGATGGACCTCGTGCTTTCAGAAAGGCGTCAGACGCGAAGCGCAATCTCGTCGCCCAGCTCGCGGACTGGACCGGAAAGGAGCGAATGATGGGCTTGAGCGCGCGCGTTTGCCAGCCCTGCGGCCACGTACGTGGCGTGGCACACGCTGGAGCGCAGACGCGAGTTCATTTCGGATCCGATCGCGCCCGACGCACCGCGGCGCGCAGTTCGCGCACGCTGACCGGCCGCTCCAGGAAATCGGTCGCCTCCAGTCGCGCGATGTCGACCGCCGTGCGAAACGCCGTGTGCGGGCCCAGGACGATCACGGGCAACGCGATCCCCCGGTGCCTCAACTCACGCACCAGCCTGAGGGTTGCGGCCCCGTCGACATCGGCCGACGCAATCAGGCATTGGCCCGGACCACTCGGCGAGCGGGCCAGCAACGCCTCGCCGTCGTCCACGAAGACCACGGCATCGACGCTTCGCCCGAGCGTCGATTCGATCCAGGCGCGCTCATCCGCCTTGAAACCGACGACGTAGACGGTGGTGGACATGGCTTCGGCGTCTCCCACTGCGTTGGGGGGTGCCGGATCTTCCGCAGTGTGGGGCTTGCGCAGCGATCCGCACGCGATGCGGCCGAGGCGTTCAACACCACGCGCAACGCCTTCAAGCCGCCTCCGTTCACCTGCGTCGAACCGGTTCTCTATGGTGCGACCATCCGGGCGATGCGGCCATCCCGGCGACCACGCAGCACCA
>NZ_JBFUCI010000671.1:0-1895 GCF_056405335.1 Variovorax sp. P1_H12_2 | reverse complement strand
GCCCGCCATGCTGCGGGCCGCGGCGCTGCGCTTCTGGATCTCGCGCCTGTGGGACTTCCACCTCCCGCGCGAGGCGAGCATGCTCAAGGCCCACGACCCGACGCACTTCGAGCGTGTGCTGCGGGAACGCGCGCACGCCTCCTTCGAATTTGCGTCCGGCGCCGATGCGCTGGCCGCCTGACCGGATCCGATGAAACTCAATCTCGTGCCCGCGCGTACCGGTGTGCTGTGGGTCCGTAGCGGGCTCAAGGCCTTCGCGAAGCAGCCGCTGGCCTTCATCTCGCTGTTCTTCTTCTTCATGGCGATGGTGTCGATCGCCTCGCAGGTGCCGTTGATCGGCGCCGCCATCGCCCTGATGCTGCTGCCCACCATGACGCTGGGCCTCATGGCGGCGACGCAGCAGGCCTCCGGGCCCGAAAAACCGCCGGCCGGCACCGTGTTCCTGGCAGCGCTCCACGCGATCCGCGCCGATGTGCGGCCGATGGCGGTGCTGGGCGCGCTCTACGCTGCGCTGTTCCTGCTGGTCATGGCGATCTCTGCGCTGGCCGACGGCGGCCAGTTCGCCCGCGTCTACCTGCTCGGCGGCCCGCTCACGCGCGAACTGGCGGAATCGACCGAATTCCAGGTCGCGCTGTGGATCGCCATGGGCCTGTACCTGCCGCTGTCGCTGGCCTTCTGGCATGCGCCCGCACTGGTGCACTGGCACCGCGTGCCGCCGGCCAAGAGCCTGTTCTTCAGCTTCGTGGCCTGCTTCAAGAATTTCGGCGCCCTCACCGTGTTCGGCCTGGCCTGGGTCGGCGTCTTCATCGGCGCCGGCATCGTGCTGAGCCTGCTCGCCAGCCTGCTGGTCGCGGTCGGCGCGATGGGCGCCGGCGAAGGCGCCGCGGCGATCGGCGGCGCCCTGATGATCGGCGGYGCGCTGGTGATGGCCGCGATGTTCTTCACCAGCACCTGGTTCACGTTCAGGGACTCCTTCACGGAATAGGCTCGCCCCCAGGTTGGGCTCACTGCGTGTAGCCCGCCCACCCCCTACCGGGGGCAACACCAGCGGCCCGGCGAAGCCGGTTCCGCGGTGTTTCACCAACGGGCCTGGCTGCGCCGGCCGACCCAACTGGATCAGACAGGCGTGAGTTTGGCGACCGACAAGGCCAACCACTTGACGCCATGGCGCGGGAAATTGACTTGCGCCCGCGCATCGTCGCCGCTGCCTTCCAGCGCGGTCACGGTGCCTTCGCCGAACTTGTTGTGGAACACCTGCATGCCCGAGCGCAGGCCGTGCGACGGCGCGGCCTTCTGGGGCGGCACCGGCGGACTGGCGAAGCTGTCCTTGCTGCTGAAACCGCCCGACCCGCCGCGCGTCGTCGCGTACCCGCCGCCATAGCCGAAAGCCGACGGCGCGAAGCCCTGGTTCTTCGGCGTCAGCCACTTCAGGGCGCCTTCGGGCAGCTCGTCGAAGAAGCGGCTCTTGAGGTTGTAGCGGGTCTGGCCGTGCAGCATCCGGGTCTGCGAATGGCTCATGTAGAGCCGCTGGCGCGCCCGCGTGATGGCCACGTACATCAGCCGCCGTTCCTCCTCGAGGCTCTCGTTGTCGCTCATCGAGTTCTCGTGCGGGAACAGGCCTTCCTCCATGCCGGTGATGAAGACGCAGTCGAACTCGAGGCCCTTGGCGGCATGCACCGTCATCAGCTGCACCGCATCCTGGCCGGCCTGGGCCTGGTTGTCGCCCGATTCCAGCGCCGCATGGGTCAGGAAGGCGGCCAGCGGGCTCAGGGTTTCGCCGGTCTCGGCGTCGGGCGCCAGCGGTTCGTCGAGCAGCGCCCGGTTCGGATCCAGCCCCTGGCTGGCCGGCGACTGGCGCAGTTCGTCGACCGGCAGCGCCACCGCATCGCGGCCAA
>NZ_JBFUCI010000670.1:0-1929 GCF_056405335.1 Variovorax sp. P1_H12_2 | reverse complement strand
ACCCCGAGTCGATCCAGGTCGTCTGCACGGCCAAGGAAAGCGAAAACCAGCTGCCGCGCACCTGGGTCGACTACGAAGACCATCCGCGCGAGTACAACCTCAATGCCGTGAGCACCGTGCTCGACGTGCACACCCGCATCTCCGACCTCTACAGCAGCCCGCACGACCAGATCAAGGAGCAGCTGCGCCTGACGATCGAGACGATCAAGGAGAACCAGGAGAGCGAGCTCATCAACAACCCGGACTACGGCCTGCTGTCGCAAGTGACCGACGAGCAGCGCATCTTCCCGTTGACCGGCGCGCCGACGCCCGACGACCTCGACGAACTGCTGACCAAGGTCTGGAAAGAGCCGGCCTTCTTCCTGACCCATCCGCTGGCCATCGCCGCCTTCGGCCGCGAAGCCACGCGCCGCGGCACGCCACCGCCGACCGTGAGCCTGTTCGGCTCGCAGTTCATCACCTGGCGCGGCATCCCGCTGATCCCGTCGAACAAGGTGCCGGTGGCCGACGGCAAGAGCAAGATCCTGCTGCTGCGCGTGGGCGACAAGCGCCAGGGCGTGGTCGGGTTGTTCCAGCCGGGCCTCACGGGCGAGCAGAGCCCGGGCCTGTCGGTGCGCTTCATGGGCATCAACAACCACGCGATCGCGTCGTACCTGATCTCGCTCTACTGCTCGGTCGCGGTGCTGACCACCGATGCGCTGGCCGTGCTCGACGACGTCGAGATCGGCAAGTACCACGACTACACCGTCCTCGACACCTACAAATAAGTCGCGCAGTGAGCACCTCACTTTCTCCACCGGGGCTGCCGCACGTGCCACAGCCCACCGAGGCGCCGTTCGACCCCGCCGTGCTGGCCCGCATGGCGAGCCAGTTGTTCGCGGCGCTGCCGGGGCAGGCCGTGCCGCCCGGCGTGCAGGCGCCGTCGCAACTCGCTCCGCCCGGCTCGCCGCCGGCCAGTCCGGCCGGCTTCGGCCCCAGCGTGCCGGGCACGCCGATCCCGCAAGGGCAGGTGCCCGGGACCAACCTGATCCCGGCCTCGCCGACCCAGGTACTGTCGCTCGGCAACCGCGCGCCGGCGCTGCAGCCGCACGCGCTGGCGGGCAACGGCGTTCCTGACAACGTGCTGGGCGCCTTGCCGGCCTACGAGCCGCGGCTCGGCGGTGCGGTGCTGGGCGTGCCCGAAGCGCTGGCGGCAACGCCTTCGCAGTCGTCGCCGTTCTACTTCCTGGGCGACAGCTACGGCCGGCCGTCACCGGGCGGTCGCGGCACCGACGGCGCGCCCGGCGCGCCCGGCGTGCACGATGGGCTGGCCGACTATCCGTTCGCGCAGCCCGGGAGCAGCGATGTCCAGGGACTGCTGGCGAAGCAGCCGCCGACGCCAGCCGGCCCGGCTCCGGAACCCTCGACGCAGCCGCAGTACTACTTCGTCGATGCGGTGCGCTTGCCGAGCGGCTACGTCACGCCGGCCAAGCCGTCACCGCACGGCGACGTGCCGACGGTGGCCGCCGGCGAGCGCCAGCCCTTCGACGTGCATGCGGTGCGGCGCGACTTTCCGATCCTGCAGGAGCGTGTCAACGGCCGGCAGCTGGTCTGGTTCGACAATGCCGCCACCACCCACAAGCCGCAGTCGGTGATCGACCGCATCGCCTACTTCTACGAGCACGAGAACTCGAACATCCATCGCGCCGCGCACGAACTCGCGGCGCGCGCGACCGATGCCTACGAGGGGGCGCGCGAGCGGGTGCGAAAGTTCATCAATGCGCCCGACGTGGACGAAGTGATCTTCGTGCGCGGCTCCACCGAAGCGATAAACCTGGTGGCCAAGAGCTGGGSCGGCCAGCACGTGGGCGAGGGCGACGAGATCATCGTCAGCCACCTTGAGCACCACGCCAACATCGTGCCCTGGCAGCAGCTCGCCTCGGCCAAGGG
>NZ_JBFUCI010000669.1:0-1933 GCF_056405335.1 Variovorax sp. P1_H12_2 | reverse complement strand
CCGCCGGCCGACGCCCTGCCCGGCCGCGGCGGCCTGCGGATGTCGCTGCAGCCACGACTGGCCGAAGGCCTGGGTGGCGTGCGCGACTGGTTCGCGGCCTACCCCTATGCCTGCCTGGAGCAGAAGGCCAGCAAGTCGATCGGCCTGCGCGACGGCAAGGGCTGGCAGGCGCTGGTGGCGCAGCTGCCGAGCTACCTCGATGGCGACGGCCTCGCCAACTACTTCCCGCCGCGCGATGGCGAGGCCAACCGCGGCAGCGACATCCTGACCGCCTACCTGCTCGCATCGACGCACGAGGCGGCTTCGCTCGACCCCGTCTTCGCGCTGCCCGAAGCGGCCAGCGCGCCGATGCTGCAGGGCCTCGTCGCCTTCGTCGAAGGCCGCATCCAGCGCGACTTCTGGAGCCCGCGCAAGGATCTCGACGTCCGCAAGCTGGCGGCGCTCGAAGCGCTGTCGCGCTATGGCAAGGCCCAGGGCCGCATGATCGGCAGCATCACGATCGCGCCCAACCAATGGCCGACCAGCGCGGTGATCGACTGGCTCCAGATCCTGCGACGGGTGCAGGACGTGCCGCAGCGCCAGCAGCGCCTGGACGAAGCCGACAACGTGCTCAAGGCGCGCCTGAGCTACCAGGGCACACGGCTGGTGTTCAGCACCGAACAGGACGACAACTGGTGGTGGCTGATGGCCAACGGCGACGTCAACACCGCCCGGCTGCTGCTCGCGGTGATGGACGATCCGGCATGGAAGGACGACATCGGCCGCCTCGCCAGCGGCTTCATCGGCCGCCAGCAGAACGGCGCCTGGCGCACCACCACGGCCAACCTGTGGGGCGGCCTGGCGCTCGAGAGCTTCTCCAGGCGCTTCGAACACGCGCCGGTCAGCGGCGTCACCGCGGCCAGCCTGGGCACGGCCAAGGCGCAGGTGGACTGGAGCAAGGTCGAGCGGGTCAAGGCGAGCGACACGGGCGGCGCTCCGAACCAGGCCAGCGCCTTCGGTGCGCCGGCGTCGCCGGGCATGTTGCGCAACAACACCCTGTTCGTCCCCTGGCCGGCTGCCACGGGCCGCGACACGCTGCTGGTCACGCAAAGCGGCAGCGGCAAGCCCTGGCTCACGCTGCAATCGCTCGCTGCGGTGCAGCTCAAGGCGCCATTCGCCGCCGRCTATGCGATCAAGAAGACCGTCACCCCGGTCGAGCAGGCGGTGAGCGGCGTCTACTCGCGCGGCGACGTGCTGCGCGTGAGCCTGGAAGTCAACGCCAGCGCCGACATGACCTGGGTCGCGATCACCGATCCGATCCCCGGCGGCGCGACCATCCTGGGCGGCGGCCTGGGCCGCGACTCGCAGATCGCGACCCAGGGCGAGAAGCGCTCGGGCGGCGGCTGGCCGGCCTTCGAGGAACGCAGCTTCGAGGCCTTCCGCAGCTACTACGAGTACCTGCCCAAGGGCGTCGTCAAGATGGAATACACGCTGCGCCTCAACAACGTCGGCGACTTCGCGCTGCCGCCGAGCCGCGTCGAGGCGCTGTATGCACCCGAGATGTTCGGCGAGATGCCGAATGCCAGGGTGAAGGTGGAGGCGGCGAAGTAGCGCGGCGGCAGGCTTGAGATCGCGCTCGATCTTGCGCACACTGCGGCCTCGCCCCTCACATGGAGTCATGATGTGTAGAAGTATCAAGACCTTGTTCAATTTCGACCCGCCGGCGACCGAAGAAGAGATGCGTGCCGCATCGCTGCAGTTCGTGCGCAAGCTCAGCGGCTTCCATCAACCTTCCAAGGCCAACGAGGCGGCCTTCGACCGGGCCGTGGAAGACGTCACGACCGCGGCCCGCGCGCTGATCGAATCGCTGGTCACCACCGCCGATCCGCGCGATCGCGAGATCGAGGCCGCGCGGGCCCGCGCGCGGTCGGCGGTTCGCTTCGGTGCACCGGGC
>NZ_JBFUCI010000668.1:0-1940 GCF_056405335.1 Variovorax sp. P1_H12_2 | reverse complement strand
GCGCCCCGCATGGCGACGGACCCGCCTCCGAACGCCAGGACAGAGGTCTCTCGCGTACGGGACCCCAGCCACCACCGTGAKATCGATATCAGTCCGGGCGCCCCTCAGTGAGTTGCCGGACGACCGCATCGCGACCGAAGCGCTCGGCCCCTGTCGCTGCGGGGTCGATCCAGTCCGRCACGTCCAGCAGCAGGTACGTGGCCAGACTTTCCAGTCGGGGCTCGTAGGTACGTCGCAACTGGCCGATGGCCCGCAGACTGGCCTCGTCGTCACGCCAGTTCGGCAGGATCCGACGGATCGTCGACGTGAGATGCCGCAGCGCCTCGGCGTCCATCCGGCGGACCGACACCTGCCGCGCCGGTGCCACGCGCAGCGACTCACTGGCTTCATCGAGGACGCGCCTCAAGGCCGAGAAGGTGGCGGTGGCCTGGTGACGCCGCGCGTCGTCAGCGCCCCCAATGAGCAACGTACAAACATCCAGCACCACCGCCAGCGAGCCCAGCCAGGAATGGCCCTCGTGTTGCGAGCGGTAGTACGCCAGCATCGGATACACGGCCTGGCTCTCGATCAGATCGCTCGCCCAGATCTCCCAGTCCCTCAGCCAGCGTTCGAGCGCCTCTGGGCTGTCATGCACATGCCAGCCCAGCAGGGCGGCAGCCGTCGGCGGCGAGCCGGCGCGCGCGGAGAATTCAATGAGTTGGAGATCGCGGCGAGTGAAGTGCTGATAGAGCACCGGCAAGTAGCCGATGGTCAGTGCGATGAAACCGAAGCCGATACCGGCTTCGAGGATCACCAGCAGCCGCGCCAGCCAATGGTGCGGCACATTGTCGCCATACCCGAGTGTGAAGAAGGCGTCGCCGCTGATGATGATCAGGTCGACCAGCGCGTCGGAGCCGGCGTTGGGTACCAGGCGCTGCAGCGCCCAATGCACCAGTCCGAATCCCACGATCAGGCTCCCGCCCCACAGGGCGAAGAGCATGACCATCGACAGCGGCCCGTAGACGCCGATAAAGTCCTCGCGCCGACTGCCGATGGGCCAAAGGCCCGCGCATCGAGCCCAGACATGCCAGGTGCATTTGAAGAAATAGCGGTTCAGCCGTACCTGCCGGCGCACCGGACGCGGCAGCAGCACCACTTCGAAGGCGTCGACCAGGGTCGCCAGAACCAGGATGGCGCCGAGCAGTAAGGCGATCAAAGGCATCGAGCTCTGTCCGTGGATGAAAAAGCCCAGTATGTCTCCCCCGGTCTCAAGTTACCCCGCGCCCTTGCGGCGGGTTCGTGTATGAAGCCCTTGGCCGTCGTCATCCAGTCCCGCCAGCGGCCACGACGACGACGAAGGCCCAGCATCGCGCATCGACCAGTCCCACACCTTGATGCAGCGCAATGACGGACGATGTCGGCAACCGCCGCAGACGGCCGATGCCTGGCTTGCGCGCGATCAACGCTCGGCCGCGCCGTTCGCTTTAGCGTTCGCTCCATGAAGCATTTCATATCTCTACCGATGCGCAGGTTGTTGCTCGTCGCACTGATATCGTTCGCGTTTCAGGGCGGTACTGTGCTCGCCCGTCCGGCGCCCCAGCCCACGCTGGCGCCGGGCTCGTACGCCACCGGCGGCATCGGCGAGCAAGGCCAGTCGGACATGCGGGTCGCGCGCGATCTCTACAACTTGCGCCTGACGTTCGCCGAGGTCGGCACCGGCGCCTATGTCGCGGGGGTCGGCGTGATGATCGAGCCTGTGGGCCGGGGCATGCCACACGGCCCCTTTGCGGACTGCGGCCCCCTGTTCCATGTGGTCCTGAGTCCCGGCGTCTATCGCGTATATGCCACCTATGCGGGCGTCTCCCAGGCCAAGACGTTTCGGGTCGGCAAGGGGGCAACGAACGGCACCTTCTACTGGCCCTTCCAACCCGACTGAGGCACAGATGAGAATCACCATTCAT
>NZ_JBFUCI010000667.1:0-1941 GCF_056405335.1 Variovorax sp. P1_H12_2 | reverse complement strand
CTGATCGCCTGGGCCATCGGCCGCTGGCTGATCGGCCTGGCGCAGCGCCTGGTGGCCAAGGCCCTCGAACGCGGCAAGAGCATGGACCCGACCTTGAATCACTACCTGGTCTCGATCCTCGGCGTGCTGCTCAACATCGTCCTGATCCTCGCGATCCTCGACATGTTCGGCGTCCGCACCACCTCCTTCGCGGTGCTGCTGGCCGGCGCCGGACTGGCGATCGGCACGGCCTGGGGCGGACTGCTCACGCATTTTGCGGCCGGCGTGTTCCTGCAGGTGCTGCGCCCGTACCGGGTCGGCGACTACGTCACCGTCGGCGGCGGCATCAACGGCACGGTCAAGGAGCTGGGCCTGTTCGGCACCACGCTGATCACGCCCGACAACGTCGTCACGACGGTGGGCAACAACAAGGTGCTGTCGGATCCGATCCAGAACTTCAGCCAGTTGCCCTTTCGCCGGGTCGACGTCACCGCGAAGATCGCCAACGGGGTCGACGTGAACCAGGCCATCGCGCTGCTCAAGGCCGCGGTGAGCCAGATCGCCAACGTCTCGGCCGAGCAGCCGCCGGACGTCGAGATCCTGCAGTTCACGCCCGAGGGGCCCCTGCTCGCGGTGCGTCCGTACACCCACACCGACCACTACTGGCAGGTCTACTTCGACACCCACAAGGCGATCGTCCGCACTTTCGGCGCCGCCGGCTATCCGACGCCCGAGACCCCGCTGGTGCACCGGTCCGTCGCACCGCCGCCGACCGCCTGAAAAAAACCCGCCGACGGCGGGTTTTTCATTGGGGCCTTGGGGCCAGTCAGGGCTTCTTGGCGGCTTCGTGCTGCTCGGTGCCCGGAACCTTCTCGCCGATCTTGTTGCCGACCTTGCGAGTGCCGTCAGCGGCGTCGGTGGCCACGTTGTCGATCGCCTTCCCGGTCGCCTTGGCGCCCTTCTCGGTGGCCGTCACGGCCTTCTTGGTGCCGCTCTTGGTCGAATCCCAGGCCTTCTCGGTGCCGCTCTTGGTGGCATCCCATGCCTTCTCGCCGGCGTTCTCCACCTTCTGGGTGGTGCTGGGCGCCGTGGTTTGCGCGGTTGCCGACACGCCGATGCAGGCGAAGGCCAGGGCCACTGCGGCAGGCAGGGTGCGAACGATGGATTTGCTCATTGGATGGGCTCCTTGTATGAGTTGGAGTGACGGTTTGCCACTCTGATGCAACGACTGCACGAGTTCGCAGGATGACACCAATATCCCCTGCCGCACCCCAACGGCCCCAAGTCGGGTGCTTCGCCTACGCCGGGCGCGGGCTGTCGGCCGACAGGCCGATCAGCGAAGCCAGACGTGGCAGGGCCGCGGCGGCGTTGCGCGTGGTCGCTTCGGCCAGCGCCGAGCGCTCCATCCCGCGCAGGCCCGCCACGACCTCGGCGATGCGCGGCAGCTCGCCGGGCTCGTTGCGCCCCTGCGGCTGGCCCGCCTCCCGCTGCGCCTGCGTGCGATAGAGCCAGTGGGGCTGGATGTCCGGCGCGTCGGTTTCCATCACGATCGCATCCAGCGGCAGCATGGCAGCGAGCCGGCGCAGCTGCAGGGCGCGCTCGAAGGTCACGGCGCCGCCGAAGCCCAGCTTCAGGCCCAGGTCGATGCAGGCCTGCGCCTGCTGCTCGCTGCCGTTGAAGGCATGCGCGATGCCCTGCCAGCCCTGGCCCGGTGCCACCTGGCGCAGGTGCATCAGCACCTTGTCCACCGAGCGGCGCACATGGATGATGACCGKCAGCCCGTGCTTGCGCGCCAGTTGCAACTGACTGTGAAAGAAGCGCTCCTGCTTCGCGGGGTCCAGGCCGGCGACGAAATAGTCGAGGCCGATTTCGCCCACCGCCACCAGCCGCGGGTCGTCGCGCCGGCGGCCGAGTTCCTCGTCGAGCAGCCCCAGATCCTCGTCGCGCGCTTCGCCGGTGCAC
>NZ_JBFUCI010000666.1:0-1962 GCF_056405335.1 Variovorax sp. P1_H12_2 | reverse complement strand
CCCCACGACTGGGAGCCCGCCAGGGCCGACCCGATCATGCTGCCGCCCGCGGCGGCCGCGCCGGCCATCGACGAACCGCTGGTGCGATCCGCCGGATGCTCGGGCTGCTGCGAAGCGCTGGCGTCGAAAGCCGTGGCATTGTTCTCCCAGGGGCGCGCCGAGGCGTCGTTGCCGACATTCCGGGGGCTGTACTGGGGCGGTGCCGTGGCATCCGCCGGACTGCCTGCGCCCTGGAAGGCGAAACCGCCGGCGCGCGGCGAGGCGGCCGCACGCGAGCGGGCCGCGAAGATCCGCCACACGACCACTGCCGCCAGCACCAGCAGGCCGATCAGCAGGATGTTCCCGAAGGCGGCGCCGAGGCCGAGCGAATGCGCGAGCCAGGCCAGGCCGAGGCCAGCGGCCAGGCCGCCGAGCATCCCGGCCCAGGGCTTCTTGGGCGCCGCTGCGGCAGGGGCCGCCGCGGCCGGCTTGGCGGCGGTGCTATTCACGTTTTGTGCCGGTGCCGCCGGCGTGGCGGACGGCGTGGCCTCACGCTGCGTCACGTTGCCGGACTGCTTGCCGACCGACCTGCCGCCACCCATGCGGGCGGCACTGGCGTCGATGCTCACAACGGCCAACGCAAACACCAGCAACAAGGACCCAATTTTCTTCATGACGTCTCCAATTCGGCGAAAAACAGCTTCAACACTTGATTCCAACATGCAGGGCAACCACGCCGCCCGTCAAATTGTGATAGTCCACATGACCGAAACCGCCCTCCTTCATGAGGGTCTTGAGGTCTTCCTGGGCCGGATGCATGCGGATCGATTCGGCCAGGTAGCGGTAGCTGGCGTCGTCGCCGGCCACCACCTTGCCCAAGCGCGGCAGCACGCTGAACGAATACCAGTCGTAGGCCTTGCGCAGCGGTTTGGCGACCTTGGAAAACTCCAGCACCAGCAGCTTGCCGCGCGGCTTCAGCACGCGGTTCATTTCCTTCAGCGCAACATCCTTGTGGGTCATGTTGCGCAAGCCGAAGGCGACGGTCACGACATCGAAGTGGTTGTCTGGAAACGGCAGCTTCTCGGCATCGCAGACCAGCGTGGGCAAGGCGACCCCGGCATCGAGCAGGCGATCGCGGCCGGTGCGCAGCATGGCCTCGTTGATGTCGGTGTGGACCACCTCGCCGCTGGCCCCCACCTTCTTGGCGAAAGCGAGTGCAAGGTCACCGGTGCCGCCGGCGATGTCCAGCACCTTGGAGCCTTCGCCGACGTTGGCGACCATCACCGTGTAGGCCTTCCAGGCGCGGTGCAGTCCCATCGACATGAGGTCGTTCATGAGGTCGTAGCGCGAGGCGACCGAATCGAAGACGCCGCGCACGCGCTTCGCCTTGTCGCTTTCGTCGACCGATTCGAATCCGAAATGGGTGGTGCTCATGCACCCGATGTTAGGCCGGAAGCGTTCACATCAAGCCGGATAACCCGCAGGGGCACCGGACTTTCCGTGCTCAATGGCTGCCGCAGGCGTGTCCGCCGTGGCCCGACGCGGCCGCCTTGTCGGCCATCGGCGCGTCACGGTCGACGCCCGCGGCGGCCAGGCGCCGCTCGTACTCGGCCCACAGCTCGGCCTCGCGCGCGCCGAGGTCGTAGAGCAGATCCCACGAGAAAATACCGGTGTCATGGCCGTCGCTGAAGGTCGGCTGCACCGCATAGTTGCCGACCGGCTGCAGGTCGACCAGGTCGACCTCGCGCTTGCCGGTCTGCAGCACCTCCTGGCCGGGCCCGTGGCCCTGCACCTCCGCCGAGGGTGAATAGATGCGCATGAGCTCGAACGGGATGCGGAAGGTCGCGCCGTCGGAAAACCCCACCTCCAGCACGCGCGACTGGCCGTGCACCGTGATCGACTGGGGCGTCGGTGCGCCCGCCTGCAAACCTGCCATCAGAAACTCCTTGTCGCCAGACGCTGGATCATCTCGCGTTCCAGCGC
>NZ_JBFUCI010000665.1:0-2045 GCF_056405335.1 Variovorax sp. P1_H12_2 | reverse complement strand
CGCATGGCGCCGCGGGCCAGATTGGATACTCCGCCGCGAAGGCTGGCCTTGTTGGATTGACGCTAAGCCTCGCGCGCGAGCTGGGTCCTGACCGTGTGAACGTCAACGCCGTCGCGTTCGGCCTGATCGAGACCCGCATGACGCAAGAAATCAAGGGCGAAACCGCCATCGATATCCATGGTCGAAAGTTGCGAGTCGGCCTGACCCGCGCCGCGCTGGATGACATACACCTCCGGATTCCATTGCGCCGCGGGGGTACCCCCGAGGAGGCCGCGGGCGGCGTGGTGCTCCTCTGCATGCCGGAAGCCGACTACATCTCGGGCCAGGTCGTGGAGATCGACGGCGGATTCGCGATTTGATGCGCAATGCGGTTCTGGTCGAATGCCGCCTGCCGCAAGTCTTCGGCCCTTCGAAGCGGCACCTGCACTTCGGCTGCGCGCGCCCTCAACTGACCGCACCCGCCGTCGACATCCTGGCCGGCTGAATAGCGCAGCTTCGTCAATATGCCCCGCTGGTGCAGCGTGCGGGCCATCTGCTTGCAGCGCTCCCACGAGGGGCGACTGAACGCCACGCCATCCACCGCGTTGAAGGGAATCATGTTCAGCACGCCGTACTTGCCGGAAAGGAGGCGGACGATGCCTTCAATCTCCTCTTCCCCGTCGTTGACGCCTTCCAGCAGCGTCCACTGGTACTGAATCGGATAACCGGTCGTCCGGGCATAGCCTTCGCATGCGGCGACCAGTTCTTCGGGCGTCATGTTCGGCGCCCGCGGAAGGAGTTTTCTGCGCAGCTCCGCCTTGGTCGTGTGCAAAGAGAGCGCCAGCGCAGGTCTGACGCGTTCCTGGTGCAGTCTGTCGAACGCGCGTGGATCGCCCACGGTGGAGAACACCAGGTTCTTGTGGCCGATGTCGCCCGCCGTGCCGAGCAGGTCAATCGCTTCCAGCACGTTGTCCAGGTTGTGGGCCGGCTCACCCATGCCCATGAACACCACCTTGCGCACCGGCCGGCGCATGCGTGCGAGGGCGACCTGCGCAATGATCTCGGCGCTTTCCAGTTGGCGCAGCAATCCGTCGCGCCCCGTCATGCAGAACTGGCATCCGACGGCACACCCCACCTGCGACGAGACGCAGAGACCGTCTCGAGGCAGCAGCACACTTTCGACGGTCTGACCGTCCGCCAGGGCGACGAGCAGCCGCTCGGAGCCATCGGCCCCGGGATGCACCGCGTGGATGCGTGCCAGTCCCGCGAGTTCCGCTTCGATGGATGGCAAGGCAGCCAGCAGCGACGACGGAAAAAAGCTCTCYGGTCGACGCTTGCCGCTGTCCCGGGGCAACGCATGGGACCACAGCCGCAGGATGCGGTGTTCGTGGAGGGGGCCCGCGCCGGCGTCCCGCAGTCGCCGTTTGAGCTCGTGGATTCGCATGCGCAGCCTAGGGCAATCGGACTCTGGAACACTTCAGTGATCCAGCCGAGCCCGCCCGAACGTACAGAGTGATGGTCGACATGCCACCGATTGTGCACGGCAGCCACTGGATACCAACGCAGGTTTCTGCCCCGAGGCCACCCGGGTCGTTGGCGCTTAGGGAGTCCGTGGAACTGGCCACCCTCGAATGGGTCTCCCTGGTTCAGGTTCAACCACCGCCGGCTGACAGAGCCGCTGGACGACGTGCCGCCGGCCGGGTTCGAGGCCAACTCCAACGTCAGCTTGAGCAGCAGGCCATGCCGGCCTGACTCAAGCTGACGGGTCTCCACGAAACCCGGGAGGCGGATCAAGCGACCCGGTTTCGCCCGGCGAACCTAGCCCCCCTGCTCGCCCGCGGCGCGGATTTCCACGCGGCGGTTCGGCTCGAAGCAGGCGATGAGCTCGGTACGGTTCCTGGCCTTGCCCTGGGCCTTGCAATCGGCCTCGGTGACCTTCAGGTCCGACGGGCCGCGGCCTTCGGTCTGGATCACGTTGGCCGGCACGCCTTGGCTGACCAGGTAGTCGCGCACGGAGTTGGCCCGTGCCACGGACAGGCGCTGGTTGAACTCGAGGCTGCCTATCG
>NZ_JBFUCI010000664.1:0-2045 GCF_056405335.1 Variovorax sp. P1_H12_2 | reverse complement strand
GTAAAGCGTGGCGCGATAGCAAAGCGGTTATGCAACGGATTGCAAATCCGTCTAGYCCGGTTCGACTCCGGGTCGCGCCTCCACCGACATCGATACCGAAAATGCAGCCCCGCCAACCCACGTTGCCGGGGCTGTATTCGTTTGCGGTATCGTCGTTGTCCGACCGGAAGCCCGGATGGTGAAATTGGTAGACACATCGGACTTAAAATCCGCCGCTTCCTGAATAAGGGGCATACCGGTTCGACCCCGGTTCCGGGCACCACCACACTACAAGGGAGCAAGACATGCCTCGCTACAACGCTCCGTTCGAAATCCATGTGCACGGCGATGTGCCGCTGCGTTCCGACGTGAGCTTCGAGCAGATCCAGGAAGCGCTCGCCCCGCTCTGGAAATACGCCGGCGCCAAGTCGCTGGCCGATGGCGCCACCAGCGTCTACGAAGAAGAGCCCGGCATCCGCTTCGAGCAGAAGGAGCACATGCTCCAGATCTGCTGGACCGTGGCCGGCGACGAGGACTTCCGCCAGGCGCTCGACGAGATGTGCATGGCCCTCAACGAGTTGTCCGAGCAGGGCGCGGCGCTCGAGGTCACCTTCTACGACACCGACTTCGACGAGGAAGAGGGCGACCCCGACGAGGAGTCGCGCGACGACTTCCTGATGCTCTTCGTCGGTCCGAATCCGGCGGCGATCATGCAAGTTCAGCGCGACCTGCTGGTCGAGGACGTGGTGAACCTGATGGAACGCCATTTCGACGGCGCCGAKCTCGGCGGCGTSGTGGCCGAGATCGACAAGCTCTTCGGCGAYCGSTTCGACGCGCTGGTGAACTCGCTCGAGATCGGCAAGCGCCCGCGCGGCGGCACCGGCGGTCCCGGCAGCGGCGGCCACGGCGGCGGCCGCCGTCCGCGCCACCTGCACTAGGCCTGTTCACAGGCCCACGCGTTCCTGACGCGG
Organism: Variovorax sp. P1_H12_2; assembly: GCF_056405335.1. Taxonomy (NCBI): domain Bacteria; kingdom Pseudomonadati; phylum Pseudomonadota; class Betaproteobacteria; order Burkholderiales; family Comamonadaceae; genus Variovorax; species Variovorax sp. P1_H12_2. The sequence continues at coordinate 1,095 of NZ_JBFUCI010000664.1, read as the reverse complement.
GGCGGCCACGCCGCTCCGCTATGCTCGGCGACCTTCCTTTCACGGAGTCCTCGCTTGGCCCTGTTTCCCCAATCCGCCCTCCAGCCCGGCGTGCGCAAGCGCGAAGTGTTCGGCTGGGCGATGTACGACTTCGCCAATTCGGGCTACACCACGGTGGTCATCACCGCCGTGTTCGCCGCCTATTTCGTCGGCGGCATCGCCCAGGGCGCGCCCTGGGGCGCCTTCGCCTGGACCGTGGCGCTCAGCATCTCGTACGCGATCGTGATGGTCACGATGCCCGCGATCGGCGCCTGGGCCGACCTGCACGCGGCCAAGAAGCGGGTGCTGGTCACCGTGACCCTGGCCTGCGTGGCGGGCACCGCGGCGCTGGCCCTGACGCCGCGCCTGACGGGGCCCTACGCCGTGGCGCTCGCGATGGCGCTGGTGATCGTCTCCAACGCCTTCTATTCCTACGGCGAGTCRCTCACCGGCGCCTTCCTGCCGGAACTCGCCACCGCCGAGGGCATGGGCAAGGTCAGCGGCTGGGGCTGGGCCTTCGGCTACCTCGGCGGCATGCTGGCGCTGGGCCTGTGCCTGGCCTATGTGCTCTCGGCCCAGGCGCGCGGACTGCCGGCCGCGCATTTCGTGCCGGTCACGATGCTGATCACGGCAGCGATCTATGGCGCGGCGGCCTGCGTCACCTTCGCGCTGCTGCCCGAGCGCGCGCTGCCGCAGCAGCGCGGCCCCGACCAGAGCGCCTGGCTGCAGCTGCGCGACACCTTCCGGGAGGCCCGCGCCTATCGCGACTTCATGTGGCTGCTGGCCTGCACCGTCTGCTACCAGGGGGGCGTGGCGGTGGCGATCACGCTGGCGGCGATCTACGCCGAGCAGGTGATCGGCTTCGTGCCCAGCGAGACGATGGTGCTGATCTTCGTGCTCAATATCGCGGCGGCGCYCGGCGCCTTCGGCTTCGGCTACCTGCAGGACCGGATCGGCCATCGGCGCTCGCTGGCGGGCACGCTGGTCGCCTGGATCGCGGTCTGCCTGATCGCCGCCTCGGTGAGCACCAAGGGCGGCTTCTGGTGGGCCGCCGCGATCGCCGGCCTGGCCATGGGG
>NZ_JBFUCI010000663.1:0-2051 GCF_056405335.1 Variovorax sp. P1_H12_2 | reverse complement strand
TCCGGGTGGTGCCCCTCTTCCTGGGCATGGGCCGGCATGTGCGCGAAGACCTGCCACGGCTGGTCGACGAACTCCGGGCCCTTCGGCCGGAGGTCGAGTTCTCGCTGCGCCCGGCCGTGGGCGAAGATCCCGACGTGATCGCCTTGCTGGCGCAAAAGGCACTCGAATTCTGAATTTGCAGCGATTTTCATAGACCGAGAAGGCATAATGAATCCGAAAATAATACGGAATCTGTTATGAATCTTCATCAGTTCAAGTTTGTCCAGGAAGCCGTGCGCCGCAACCTGAACCTGACCGAAGCTGCCAAGGCGCTTCACACCTCGCAGCCGGGCGTGTCGAAGGCGATCATCGAGCTCGAGGAAGAACTCGGCGTCGAGATCTTCGCCCGCCACGGCAAGCGCCTGAAGCGCGTCACCGAACCTGGCCAGCACGTGCTGGCGAGCATCGAACTCATCATGCGCGAAGTGGGCAACCTCAAGCGCATCGGCGAGCAGTTCAGCGCCCAGGACAGCGGCACCCTCTCGATCGCCACCACGCACACCCAGGCGCGCTATGTGCTGCCGKTGCCGGTGGCGAAGCTGCGCGAAGCCTATCCGAAGGTCAATGTGAGCCTGCACCAGGGCTCGCCCGACCAGGTGGCGCGGATGGTGATCGACGAGATCGCCGAGATCGGCATCGCCACCGAATCGCTGGCCGACTACGCCGAACTCGTGACCATGCCCTGCTACGAGTGGCAGCACGTGCTGGTGCTGCCGCAGGGCCATCCGCTGGCGGACAAGGAACGCATTTCGCTCGAGGACCTGGCTTCCGAGCCGATCATCACCTACCACCCGTCGTTCACGGGGCGCACGCGCATCGACCACGCCTTCGCGCAGAAGAAGCTGGCGCCGCGCATCGCGCTCGAGGCGATCGACTCGGACGTCATCAAGACCTACGTGCGGCTCGGCCTCGGCGTCGGCATCGTCGCCGAGATGGCGGTGCGCGACGACTCCAACGCCGACCTCGTGGTGCGCCCGATGGGCCACATCTTCGGCGTCAACATTGCGCGCGTGGCCTTCAAGCGCAGCGCCTACCTGCGCAACTTCGTCTTCAAATTCGCCGAGCTGCTCTCCGACCGGCTCGACCGCAACCTGATCGCCAAGGCCTTGAGCGGTCACCACCAGGACTACGAACTGTGAGCAGAGCGATCGCCCGCACCCCCGAGGTACTCACCAAGCTGCCTGCAGTGGGCACCACGATCTTCACCGTGATGTCGGCGCTGGCCGCCGAGAAGAACGCGGTGAATCTCGGTCAGGGCTTTCCGGATTTCAACTGCGACCCCAAGCTGCTGCAGGCCGTGACCGACGCCATGGCGGCGGGCCACAACCAGTATCCGCCGATGCCCGGCATCCCGCCGCTGCGCGAAGCGATCGCCGACAAGATCGAGACGCTGTACGGCCACCGCTACGACCCGCAGAGCGAGATCACGGTCACCGCCGGCGCCACCCAGGCCATCATCACGGCGATCCTCGCGGTGGTCCGCCCGGGCGACGAGGTGATCGTGCTGGAGCCCTGCTACGACAGCTACGTGCCGAACATCGACCTGGCCGGCGGCACCGTCGTTCGCGTGCCGCTCACGCCCGGCAGCTTCCGGCCCGACTTCGCGAAGATCGCCGCGGCGCTGTCGCCGCGCACGCGCGCGATCATCGTCAACACGCCGCACAACCCGAGCGCCACGGTCTGGACCGAGGCCGAGATGCGCCAGCTCGAAGACCTGCTGGCGCCCACCGACGTGCTGGTGATCAGCGACGAGGTCTACGAGCACATGGTCTACACCGGCGCGCGGCACGAGAGCGCGGCCCGTTTTCCCGGCCTGGCGGCGCGCAGCTTCATCGTCAGCAGCTTCGGCAAAACCTACCACGTGACCGGCTGGAAGGTCGGCTACGTGGCGGCGCCGGCCGCGCTGAGCGCCGAATTCCGCAAGGTGCACCAGTTCAACGTCTTCACGGTCAACACGCCGATGCAGCACGCGCTGGCCCGCTACATGGCCGATCCGGCGCCCTACCTGGAGC
>NZ_JBFUCI010000662.1:0-2062 GCF_056405335.1 Variovorax sp. P1_H12_2 | reverse complement strand
TCAGGATCGCGCCCTTGGCGATGTAGCTGCCGCGGCGGGCCACGGCCGGCGGCACGATGCGCACGCCGGCTTCCTTGAGTTCGGCGGCCGACAGGTGCGAGAACTTGGTCGGCACCTTGTCGTAGAAGCCCAGCGCGCCGGCCTGGATCTGCTCGTTGTCCTTGAGGCGGAACGACAGCAGCACGGCCTTCTTGATCCACTGGTGCACGGTCCATTGGCCCACGCTCTCGCGGGTGGCGACGCGAAGCTTGCCGTTGTTGAGCTCGGCGATCACGTGATCGACGGCGTCGCGGACTTCCTTGGACGCGCTGGTGGCCGAGATGTTGGCGCGGTCTTCCCACGCGGCGTCGATGGTCTGCTGGAGTTGTTGGGTCATGGAAAAGCTCAGTTCTGGATGAAGTTCACGATGCGGTGCGCGGCCTCGGTGCATTCGGCGGTGTCGGCGACCAGCGCCATGCGGATGCGCCCGCGGCCCGGATTGGCGCCGGCCACGTCGCGGGCGAGATAGCTGCCGGGCAGCACCGTCACATTGTATTGAGCGTAGAGAGCCCGGGCGAAGCCGGGGTCGTCGCCCTGCCACGAGGGCGGCACGCCGGCCCAGAGGTAAAAGCTGGCGTCGGGCAGCCGGACGTCGAGCACCGGCTCGAGCAGCGGCGTCGCGGCGGCGAACTTGGTGCGGTACCGGGCCCGGTTGTCGACCACGTGGAGTTCGTCGTCCCAGGCCGCGATGCTGGCCGCGGCCACCGTGCCGCTCATCGCGCTGCCATGGTAGGTGCGGTAGAGCAGGAAGGACTTGATGATCGCGGCGTCGCCGGCCACGAAGCCGCTGCGCAGGCCCGGCACGTTGCTGCGCTTGGACAGCGAGGTCAGGGCGATCAGGTTGCGAAAATCGCTGCGGCCGAGCTTGGCCGCAGCCTCCAGACCGCCGAGCGGCGGTTCGTCGCGGAAGTAGATTTCGCTGTAGCACTCGTCGGCGGCGATCACGAAGCCGTGCTTGTCCGACAGCGCGAAGAGCTTTTCCCATTCGCCGATCGGCATCACGGCGCCGGTCGGATTGCCCGGCGWGCAGACGAACACGAACTGGGTACGTTTCCAGACGTCCTCTGGCACGCTGTCCCAGGCGACCGCGAAGTTGCGCTCGGGCACGCTGGGCACGTAGTACGGCTCGGCGCCCGCCAGCAAGGCCGCGCCTTCGTAGATTTGATAGAACGGATTCGGCGACAGCACCACCGGGGCCGGCGTCCGGCTGGCGTCGATCACGGTCTGGGCCAGCGCGAACAGGGCCTCGCGCGAGCCGTTGACCGGCAGCACCTGGGTGGCGGCGTCGAGCGCCAGGCCGTAGCGCCGCTGCAGCCAGCCCGTGAAGGACTGGCGCAGGGTCAGATCGCCGGCGGTGGCCGGATAGACCGCGAGTGCGTCCATGCCGGCGGCGAGGGCGTCCTTGATGAAGGCCGGCGTCGGGTGCTTGGGCTCGCCGATGCCGAGGCTGATCGGCGCGAAATCAGGGTTCGGGGTGATCCCGGCGAACAGTTGTCGCAGCCGCTCGAAGGGATAGGGCTGCAGTTTGGCGAGCAGGGGGTTCATGTGCCCGAATTATCAGGGAGCGCAGCCAATGCGGCATGAAACCCGACGCAACCCTTTCGGGGAAATACCGCGGAACCGGCTTTGCCGGGCCGCTGGTGTCGCCCCCGGCAGGGGGGCGCTCAAAGCCTTTTGACCAGGACCTGGCTCTTGCGATCCCAGTTGTACTTGCGCTTGCGGGCCTCGGGCAGCCAGTCGGGGTTGACCTGCTGGAAACCGCGCTTGAGGAACCAGTGCATGGTGCGGGTGGTCAGCACGAAGATGCTTTCCAGGCCCGAGGCCTTGGCACGCTGCTCGACGCGCTTGAGGATCCGCTCGCCGTCGCCCTGGGCCTGCGAGTGCGGCGACACGGTCAGCGCGGCCATCTCGGCGGTCTTCGCCTCGGGGTACGGATACAGCGCCGCGCAGCCGAAGATCACGCCGTCGTGCTCGATCACGGTGTACTGGTCGATGTCGCGCTCGATCTCGGTGCGGCTGCGCT
>NZ_JBFUCI010000661.1:0-2087 GCF_056405335.1 Variovorax sp. P1_H12_2 | reverse complement strand
CCCATGATGAGGGAATTGGGGAGGCTGATTTCCTCGCCCAGGCCGGTCCGGATCCTGGTCGTGAAGGTGCTCAGTTCAGTCACGGTGCCTTCCTGTTCCTGGATGCGAACATAGTCACCGATTCGAATCGTGCGCGAATACATCAAGATCAGGCCGCTCGCACCCTGCCCGACGAGGCTCGAGCCGCCGAGGGTCAGCATCAGGCCCACCAGCACGGTAATCCCCTTGAAAGCCTCGCTTTGGGATCCCGGCAGGTAGGGGTAGGCCATCGCGATCGCGAACAACCAGACCGACACGCTGAAGATTCGCCGCGACGGGGCGGCCGAATCGCGATCGAGCCAGCCGATGGCGCCCGCGCCACGCTCGACGCGGTCGAAGACCGGCCGGACCGCGCCGATCACACCGCGCGCAAGCAGCAAGATGACCGCCGCGATCGCCAGATCGGGCAGCGCCCCCAGCACGCCGTTGCCGATATGCCGGAAGACGCCGACCAGGAAATCGCCCAGTTCTTCTCCCCAAGGACGGGTGTAGGCAAACCGGGTCAGCACGAAGACCAGCCATTCGTAGACCAGGATGACGGCGGCCGACCAGGCAACAACGTTCACCAGGCTTCGCGCAATGGCGCGCATGCGCGAGCTGTGGACCAGCGGCGCGCCCGCGACCTGCATGCCAGCGGCCTTGGATTCGAACAGATCGGCGGTGCGCACGAATGTCGCGCGCCGAACGCGCCAGCCGATCCAGATGGCCAGCACCGCGAACAGCGTCGCCAGTGCGCTTTCGGCTGCGCCGCGCAGCAGCATGCGGCGATCCCGCGACTCTCTGGTTGCATCGATTGCACGTCGCAGCGACTGCTGCGTCGATTCCGTGATCGTCTCCAGCGTCTGCGCGCCGGTGGTGTCGACGTCCCCAGGCGTGAGAATCAGCGCGAACTCGCCATCGATCGATACGATGTTGCCCTGGGGCACCTTTTCGACGCTGACCACGCCGGCACCTCCCTTGTTGAGCATCTCTGCGATGGCGCGTTCGAAACGCCTGGCGCGGTCCGCCGGCGTCACGCCAAGGAACGAATCGCGCAGCACGGCCACCTTGCGATTCAGTACCGTCACCTCGGCTGCGTCCGGCGAGGCGGCCACAGGCGACGCGATGGGGAGGCCGGCTTGTGCGGCGGCCATCAGCATGACCAGAACGAGGGCCTGCAATGATCGCCATCCCAAGGAAAAGCTCATGGAGCTGCGCATCGCGATGCGCTTCATCGTTCAGTCGTTCCTCAGTAGGGCGCCGGCACGACGGTGTAGTACACGCCATTGGCGCCGTAGTACGGCCGGAACCAGGTGCTGCCGACCTGGTAGTAGTTGATGCCGGCCTGATTCACGATCACCGCGTCGGGCGGCATCGTCGCGTAGTTCACGCCCATCGAATACACCGGCCGCGCCGCATTGGCGATCGCGGCGCCGGCCGCCAGGCCGACGACCGCACCCGCTGCGACCGCGCCGGCGCAGTTGTAGCAGCCCGCGTGGTAGTACGGTACCGCCATCGGAGCGTGGTAGGGCGCATAGCCCGCGTAGCCGTAGGCCGGCGGGCGGTAGGTGCTGAAGCCTCCGGCGGTCGTGTGCACGGCGCCGTAGCCCGGTACACCGGCAGAGTGCCCGCCGTACATGTTGGTGTGGCTGACCGCGCCGTCCCAGCTTCGCGAGGTGGAGCCGCCCCAGCGATTGTCGTGCGTGGCGCCGCCGAAGCCGCCGAAGGAATGTCCGCCGAAGCGGTTGGCGCTGGCCCAGGCGGCCGCCGTGTCGTGGAAGCTCGCCGCCATGAGCGCCGCCAGCACGAGAGGAAGGACCTTGGTGTTTGTCATGGTGCGTTCTCCCTGCTCTTGGTCTTGGCGGTCTTGGGCGGCTTCGGAGCCGCGAAGGCGATCTTCTTCGCGTTCGCCGCGTTCAGCGCAGCGAAAGCCTCCGCCGCGATCACGGGGTCGAGCTTCCAGTTCGACAGCTCGACCTGGTGGCGCAGCTGCAACGGGTCGCCGCGGAACACCGCGCGCATCTTGCGCGGCAGCTTGTCGTCGGCGCCGATCCAGATCTGCATGAACA
>NZ_JBFUCI010000660.1:0-2089 GCF_056405335.1 Variovorax sp. P1_H12_2 | reverse complement strand
TCGCCATCGAGCGCGATGCCGTAGTGCGCGCCCTGCGCCCGCACCGCATCGATCAGTGCCTGCGGGTGGGTGGCGCCGAAGCCCTTGTTGATGTTGAGCCCGTCGGGCGCGCAGCCGATGCTCACCACGTCAGCGCCCAGTTCATGGAACACCTGTGGCGCCACCTGGTAGGCAGCGCCATGGGCGCCGTCGACCACCAGCTTCAGGCCGCGCAGCGTGAGGTCGTAGGCGAAGGTGCTCTTGCAGAATTCGGTGTAGCGCCCGGGCGCGTCATTGAGCCTGCGCGCCTTGCCGAGCTGGGCCGAGTCGGCCCAGGCGGGCGCTTCCTCGAGCGCCGCCTCGACCGCCAGTTCCCACTCGTCGCTGAGCTTGGTGCCCTGGGCGCTGAAGAACTTGATGCCGTTGTCGGGAAAGGCGTTGTGGCTGGCGCTGATCACCACGCCCAGGCTGGCGCGCTGCGCGCGCGTCAGGTAGGCGACACCGGGCGTGGGCAGTGGCCCGAGCAACACCACGTCGACGCCGGCCGAATTGAATCCGGACTCGAGCGCCGACTCGAGCATGTAGCCCGAGATGCGCGTGTCCTTGCCAATCAGCACCGTGGGACGCGCCTCGGTCTTCTTGAGCACGCGGCCGACCGCATGAGCGAGTCGCAGCACGAAATCCGGCGTGATCGGCGGTTGGCCCACCGTGCCGCGGATGCCATCGGTGCCGAAATATCTTCTCGTCATTGCTGTTGATCCTCTGTTTGTTGTTCCTGCCTCATCGCCCGCCATACGGCCAGCGCGGCGACGGTCTCGCGCACATCGTGCACGCGCACGATCGCGGCGCCCCGTTCGACCGCCATCAGGGCTGCGGCCACGCTGGGCACCATGCGTTCGCTCGCCCGCTCGATGCCGGTCACCGCGCCGAGCGAGGACTTGCGCGACCAGCCGGCCAGCAGGGGCCAGCCCGCGACAAGCAACTCCCGCTGACGCTCCAGCAGTGCGAAATTCTGTTCGACGGTCTTGCCGAAGCCGATGCCCGGGTCGAGCACGATGCGCGATGCGTCGACCTTCAGCGCCAGCAAGGCCTCGGCCTGCTGCTCGAGAAAGGCGCGTACCACGGGGACCACGTCGCCTTCCATCGGCGTCGCTTGCATCGTCTGCGGATCGCGGTGCATGTGCATCAGGCAGATTCCGCAGGCGGGATGCGCCGCCACCGCCTGCATCGCGCCAGGCTGCCGCAGCGCCCAGACGTCGTTGACGATGTCGGCGCCCAGCGCCAGCACCGCACGCATCACTTCGGGCTTGTAGGTGTCGACCGAGACCGGCACCCGCAGCGTCAGCGCTTCGCGCACCACCGGCAGCACCCGCGCCAACTCGGCGTCGAGCGGCACCGCCGGACTGCCGGGCCGGGTCGACTCGCCGCCGATGTCCAGGATGTCGGCGCCCTCCTCGACCAGCCGAATGCAGTGCGCGACTGCGGCCTGGGTCGATGCGTGCGCACCGCCGTCGGAAAAGGAATCGGGCGTGACGTTGACGATACCCATCACCTGCGGCCGTGCCAGATCGATGGCGAAGCGCGCGGTGCGCCAGACGCCTCGGCTCATTGGGCAGGCTCCGTGCTGCGCACTGCGGTGCGAGCTTGCTTGAGAGCGGCCCGGCGCGGCGCGCACGCCTTGCACCCAGCCAAAAAAAACGGGGCCAGTGGCCCCGTTGCTTGCCAGAGCATCATGCTCAGGCGGCGGTCGGTGCCGGGTCGGGGTTCACCGCCGGCGTGCCGCCGCTGCCGCCGCTGCCCGAAGGCGGAATGCGCGGCGTCCAGTCCTTGGGCGGACGCGGTGCGCGGCCGGCCATGATGTCGTCGAGTTGCTCGGAGTCGATGGTCTCCCACTCGAGCAGGGCCTTGGCCATCGAATGCATCTTGTCGCTATTCTCCTCGATCAGGCGGCGCGCCAGGGCGTACTGCTCGTCGATGATGCGGCGCACTTCGGCGTCGACCTTCTGCATGGTCGACTCGCTCATGTTGGTGGTCTTGGTAACCGAGCGGCCGAGGAACACCTCGCCCTCGTTCTCGGCGTAGACCATCGGGCCCAGCGATTCGGTCATGC
>NZ_JBFUCI010000659.1:0-2105 GCF_056405335.1 Variovorax sp. P1_H12_2 | reverse complement strand
GTTGGCACCGAAGCAGGCCGAGTTCGCACGCCTTCGGCGAGCTCCGGAGCAAGCACAGGATCGAGCGTGACCCGGCCTGGCGGCGGGAGGCATCAGGCCGGCGCCTCGATGCGCGCGCCCGCGCTGCGATCGCGCGTCACCCAGTTGAAGAGCGGCGTCGCCATCAGCGTCGTGAAGATCGCCATCAGCACCAGGATCGAAAACAGGCCCGGCAGGATCACGCCGGCCTGCAGGCCGATGTTGATGATGATGAGCTCCATCAGGCCGCGCGCATTCATCAGCGACCCGATCGCGAGCGCATCGCGCTGGTTCTCGCCGGCCAACCGGGCCGCGGCCCAGCAGGCGATGCCCTTGCCGCAGAACGAGGCTGCCAGGATGGCCATGGCGCCGAGCAGGATGCCGGGCTCGAACAGCACCGCCAGCCGGGTGTTGAGGCCCGAATAGGTGAAGAACATCGGCAGCAGGAAGATGACGACGAAGGGCTGGAGCTGCTCGCGCAGCTTCTCGGTCAGGACGCCGCGCGGCAGCACCGCGCCGAGCAGGAAGCCGCCGAAGACCGCATGGATGCCGATCGCATCCATCGCGAAGGCGCTCAGGCAGAACAGCACCAGCACGACCGCCAGCAGCGAGCTGCTCAGGGGCGCGTCCGGCCGGACGTGCCGCGCCAGCCGCTTGAGCAGCCGGGAACCGATGAACACCATGAAGAGCGCGTAGCCCACCCCGYCACCGATCGCCGCATAGGCACCGCCCCACGAGCCGCCGAAGCTCGCCAGCACGACCGCCAGGATGCACCAGGCGGCCGCATCGTCGACCGCGCCCGCCGTCAATGCCAGTGTGCCGAGCGAGGTGCCCGCGAGACCGCGCTCATGGATGATGCGCGCCAGCATCGGAAAGGCGGTGATGGCGATGGCCGCCCCGAGGAACAGCGCCGCCTCCAGCGGCTTGGCGCGGGCCGAGAACAGGCCCGGAATCTCGTGCAGCCATGGCGTCAGCGCAAAGGCGAGCACGAACGGCACCAGGATGCCGGCTGCGGACACCGAGGCGGCGCTTCGAAAACGGCTCTTGAAATGGTCGGCGCGGAATTCGGTGCCGACCAGGAACATGTACAAGCCCACCCCGAGCTGGCCCCCGACGTAGAGCATGCCCAGCGTCTCCTTGGGAAACAGGGCGCGCTGCAACTCGGGCAGGAAAAGTCCGAACAGCGAAGGGCCGAGCATCACGCCGGCGATCATCTCGCCCACGACCTGGGGCTGTCCGATCCGGCGCGCCAGGCGGCCGACGAGTTGACAGACCGCGATGATGAGCGCGACCTGCAGGAAGAAATAGACGGAGAGCTGGGTAACTGGCATGCGCCGATTTTGCCGGCCCGCGTTTCGCGCAACGGCTGCCGGATATTTCAGCCGCCCGATCGCAGCCCCGCGGCCACCGTCGGATAGCGCAGCCGCACGCGCAGCTCGCGCTTCAATCGCGTGTTGTCGAGCCGCCGCGATTCGCCCATGAAGCTCAGGAGCGACAAGGGCAGTTGCGCCTGCGCCTCGTGGCGCGCGATGCGCGGCGGCAGCGGCAGGCCGTACAGCCTGGCCGCGAGCTCGATGTAGTCGCCCATCTTGATCTCGCTGTCGTCGCTGGCGTGGAACACGCGCTGCGAGCCGCCGCGCCACAGCGCCGCCACGCAGGCGCGGGCCAGGTCGTCGGCGTGAATGTGGTTGGTATAGACATCGTCCTCGGCGCGCAGCACCGGCGTGCCCCGGCGCAAGCGCTCGCGCGGCGTGCCACCCTCGCGGTCGGGCGCATAGATGCCGGGAATGCGCAGGATGCGCGTGGCGACCCCGGCACGTCCGAGCCAACGCACCGTGCGCTCGGCATCGACGCGGCGGTGCGCGCGCGGCGTATCGGGCCGCACCGCACGCGTCTCTGCGATCAGGGCGCCGCCGCAATCGCCGTAGACCCCGCTGGTCGAGCCGTAGACGAGGGCCGAGGGCAGCGAGCGCAGCCGCAAGGCACGCGCCAGCGCCAGGCTGCGCGCATCGCGCCACCATCGTGCGCCCTCCTCCACGCGGGCCGGCGGGGCCAGATGGAGCACCCGGGTAGCGAGGCCTGAAAGC
>NZ_JBFUCI010000658.1:0-2113 GCF_056405335.1 Variovorax sp. P1_H12_2 | reverse complement strand
CGCGATGGCGCATGCCCGCGAGCCCGTGGGTCGAAGGACGTGCGTGCTGGGTATCGAAGCCCTTGCCGTTGTCGATCACTTCGATGACCACATGGTTGCCGTAGTTCTTCATCACGATGCTGGCCTCGGTGGCCTGCGCGTACTTGCCGATGTTGGTCAGGCTCTCCTGCACCATGCGATAGGCCGTGAGTTGGTTGTCCTCGTCGAGCTCGACGGGTTCGAGCACCATCTCGATCTCCATGCCCGAGTGCTCGGCGAACTCGCGTCCGAGGATCTCCAGCGAGGCGACCAGGCCCAGATTGGACAGCGAGGAGGGGCGCAGGTCCTCGATGATGCGACGCTTGAGCGCAATGCCGCTGTTGAGCAGCTCGTTCAGGTGCTGCAGCCGCTGCGTCGCGTCGGGCGCGTCGTTGAGCCTGGATTTCAGGCGCGCGACATCGAGCTTGGCGGCCGTCAGCAGCGAGCCCAGCTCGTCGTGCAGTTCGCGCGCCAGGAACCCGCGCTCGGACTCCCGCACCTGCTGCAGGTGGGTGGCCAGTTCGGCCAGCGTCGCGGTACGCTCCCGCACCTCGCCTTCGAGCGCATTGCGTTCGCGCTGCAGCGCCTCCTGCTGGCGCTCGCCGGCCGAGCGCAACGCATGGGTCTGGCGCAGGTAGAGGTAGAACGCGGCCAGCCCCGCGAGCGCCACCAGCGCGATGCCGATGCGGCCGAAGTGCAGCGAACTTGCGATCTGGGCCTGCCCGCGCGCCAGCTCGTCGTTGCTGGTCGCAATCAGCGCCTGAACCTGGCCGCGGATGGCCTCCATCTCCTCGCGGCCGACATCGGTCGTGATGACGAACTTCCAGGCGTCCTCGTTGCCGCTTTGGCGCAGGCGCACGCTCATTTCCATCTCTGCGAGCTTGCGCGCCACGTGCTTGGACAGCTCGCCCAGCTGCGCGAGTTCGTTCGGCCGCCCTGCATAGAGGGCCTGGAGCGTCGCCAGATGGCCGTCCACCTGCTTCAGCGCGAGGTCGTAGGGCTCCCGATAGCGGGCTTCGCCCGTCAGCAGGAAACCGCGCTGCCCGGTTTCGGCATCGAGGACGTTCTGCAGCATCAGGTTGAGCACGCTGCGTGCCTTCTGCGCGTCGCTGACATCCTGCAAGGCGCGGTACGACTGCTGGTAGCCGGCCTCGTTGATGCCCACCAGCGCCAGCGCCGCCAGTGCGGCGAGCGTGAGGCCGAGGGCCATCTGGGGGAAAGCTATCCAGCGCATGAGGTTTCCGGGCAATGCCTGCAGTTCAAATTCGGGAATAATCGGAGTCGTCCAGGGATCGGCATGTTGCGACGCAAAAGACGGCAATACAACGACGAAGGTAACAGATGATCAAGATCGGGATTGCGGACGACCACGCCATCGTGCGTTCCGGCTTGCGCCAGTTTTTCTCGGAGCACGTCGATCTTCGCGTGGTGGGTGAGGCGGCCAGCGGCCGCGAAGCGATCGAACTCGTACGGACCACCGAACTCGATGTGCTCGTGATGGACCTCTCGATGCCGGGCCAGAGCGGCATCGATGCGCTGGCCATGATCCGTGCCAAGGCGCCGGACGTCGGCATCCTGATCCTGAGCGGCTATCCCGAGGAGCACTATGCGATGAACCTCATTCGCCAGGGCGCCAGCGGCTACCTCAACAAGGAGTGCGAGCCGATCGAGATCGTGAATGCGATCCGCACCATCTCGCTGGGCCGGCGCTACATCACGCCGGCGGTGGCCGAACTGCTGGCGCGTCAGCTCGACCGCAAGGACAACGCGGCGCCCCATGAGCAGTTGTCGGAGCGTGAGTTCCAGGTTTTTCTCAAGCTGGCCAAGGGCGAAACCGCGGGCGACATCGCCAAGACGCTGTCGCTGTCGGTGAAGACCGTGAGCACCTACCGCACGCGCCTGATGGAGAAGATGAACCTGTCCTCCAACAGCGACCTGACCTACTACGCCCTCAAGAACAAACTGATCGACTAGGCTCGCCCCCAGGTTGCCCGCACTTCGTGTCGGGCGCCCACCCCCTACCGGGGGCAACACCAGCGGCCCGGCGAAGCCGGTTCCGCGGTGTTTCACCAACGGGCCTGGCTGCGCCGGCCGA
>NZ_JBFUCI010000657.1:0-2134 GCF_056405335.1 Variovorax sp. P1_H12_2 | reverse complement strand
CACTTCAGGAGACATCCATGAGCCTTCGCCGTCGCACCCTGCTGAGTTCCGGCCTGGCCGGCCTCGCGCCCGCCTTTCTCACCGCGCCTGCCCGCGCCGCGGGCGTCAGTGGCAGCGAGATCGTGCTCGGCACGCACCTCGACCTGTCGGGTCCCGCGGCCATCACCATGCCGCCGATCCGCAACGGCCTGCAGATGCGGGTCGACGAGGCCAACGAGGCCGGCGGCATCCACGGCCGCAAGCTGCGCTTCGTGATCGAGGACAACGGCAGCCAGCCGCCGCAGGCGGTGCGTGCGGTCGACAAGCTCATCCGGCGCGACGAGGTGTTCGCGATGCTGTGCCCCTTCGGCTCGGGTCCGGGCGTGGCGACGGTGAAGAAGACGGTCGACGCCGGCGTGATCTGCTTCGCGCCCTACGGCGCGGCCTCGCTGATCCGCAAGGCCTCGGGCGACTCGCCGCTGCTGTTCACGGCCAACCTGCACTACGACACGACCACCGCCGCCGGCCTCAAGTGGACCCTGGCCAAGCTCGGCAGCAAGAAGGTCGGCTTCATCTACCAGGAGGGACCTTTCGGCGACCTGGTCGGCAAGGGCGTGAAGGACGCRCTGGCGGCCAAGGGCATGACGCTGGCCGCGGAAGCCGGCTACAAGGTCGGCGACATCGACTTCTCGTCGCAGGTGGCGCGCATGAAGGCCGCGGGCGTCGACCTGATCGTCGGGGCGACCACGACGCGCGAGACCATCGCGGTCTCGGCGGAGGTGAAGAAGCTGGGCTGGACCGGCGTCAACGTGCTGACCGCGAGCCCGGGCCGCGCCGGCACCACCGTCAGCATCGGCAAGGCCTCGGTCGAGGGCCTCTACGGCGTCGGCGGCTGGCGCATCACGCCGGCGGCCGAGCAGGACGCTGCGCACAAGCGCTGGTCCGACAGCTACCGCAAGCGCTTCAACATGGAGCCCGACGACGTGGCGCTGATCTTCTACGACTATGCGTCCTGGTTCCTGCAGGGCGTGGAGGCCACCGGCAAGGAGCTGACGACCGACAGGCTCGTGAAGACGCTGCAGGCGTCGAGCTTCAAGGGCCAGTCGTCCTACGACACGCAGCGCTTCAAGGACAACCACGTCGACCCCGAGTGGTGCCGCGTCGAGCAGGTGGTCAACGGCCAGTGGACGCCGCGCTCGGAGATCATCGACCCGGCCGAGAGCAGCCTGTGAGCAGCGCGGCCCTCACGCTGCCGCAGGCCTGGCGGGCGCGCTGCGAGGCGCAGCCGGCGCAGGTCGCGATGCGGCACAAGCGGCGCGGCATCTGGCGGCCGGTGGCGTGGAGCGAGTTCTTCGCCACGGCGCGTGCCATCGGGCTGGCGCTCGACCGGCTCGGCCTGGCGCCCGGCGAGGTCGTGACGCTGGTGTCGGAGAGCCGGCCCGAATGGCTCTTCGTCGACATGGCGGCGCAGGCGATGGGTTTCGTGAGCCACGCGGTCTATCCGACCTGTTCGGCGCGGCGCATCGGCCGCCATCTGGCGGCCGCCGGCACGCGGGTCGCCTTCGTCGAAAACGCCGAGCAGGCGGCGAAGCTGCTGGCGTCGGCCCAGCCGTTGTCGAGGCTCGCGCGCGTGGTGGTGTTCGAGGAGCGCGGGCTGCGCGAGCTGGATGACCCGCGGGTGATCGGTCTCGGCGCCTTCATGGCCGTGAACGAGACGCGGCCCGAGGCGCTGTTCGAACAGCGCCTCGCGGCCGGGCAGGGCGGCGACATCGGCTTTCTCGTCAGCACCGCCGGCAGCACGGGCACGCCGCGCATCGCTGCCGTCACGCAGGCCACGGCGCTGCGGCAGGCGGCCGAAATGCGGGCCACGCTCGGGGCGCAGGACGGTGATCGGATCCTGTGCTTCGTGCCGATGGCCAATGCGGCCGAGCGCATGTTCGCGGCCGTGCTGCCGGTGCTCGGCGACTGCCTGGTGCATTTTCCGGAGAGCCCGGCCACCGTCGGCAATGACCTGCGCGAAGTCGAGCCGCACTGGGTGCATGCGCCGCCGCGCTTCTGGGAGCGGCTGAAGTCGCGCACCGAGAGCGCGGCGCTTCGAAGCGCGCCCCGTGTGCGCCGGCTCTATCGCCGCAGCGTCGACGGCACGGGTACGGGC
>NZ_JBFUCI010000656.1:0-2144 GCF_056405335.1 Variovorax sp. P1_H12_2 | reverse complement strand
CATCCTGAACATCCAGCCGGTGATTCCTGTTTCGGTCAACAAGGACTGGAACATCATCACCCGCACGATATTGCCGGTCATCTCGATGCCTTCGCTGGGGCCCGGCATCGACAGTCTCAATGGCGTCGGTGATGTGGTGATGACTGCCTTTCTCTCGCCGGCCAACCCCGGCAAGTGGATCTGGGGCGCCGGCCCGGTGGTTCAGATCCCGACCAACAGCAATTCGGAGTTGGGGAACAAGAACTGGGGCCTGGGCCCGTCCGCCGTCGTGCTCCACCTCGACCACGGCGACCCGTGGGTTTACGGCGCGCTGTTCAACAACATCTGGTCGGTGAGCAGCAGCAAGCAGGGTGGCTCGTACAACAACTTCCTGCTCCAGCCCTTCATCAACTACAACTTCCCGGGCGGTTTCTATCTCACCACCGCCCCGATCATCACCGCCGACTGGAAGGCTGAGAGCAGCCAGCGATGGACCGTACCCCTCGGGGGCGGCGTCGGCAAGATCTTCCACCTGGGCAAGCTGCCGGTGAACACGCAACTCTCGGCGTACTACAACGTGGTGAAGCCGGACAACGGTGCGAATTGGCAGATCCGAGTGCAGGCGCAGTTCATGTTTCCCAAGTGAAGTCTGGCCGCCTCACTCGGTACACCGCTCAAGTCCGCAGCCAGCGCTGTCGCCAGTTCGATGGTGGAGACCCAGATCCAACAGGCTGGTCAGGTTGCCACTGCGCATGCGGACAACGCGAAAAGTTGAACGCCCAGCCGAGTGCCCAGAGCCTTCATGCTGACTACGGTCTGACGAAATGCCGCGGTAGGCCTCGCACCAACCTCTGGGACGTGTGAGCGACGAATGTCTGCTTTGTCGCCTCCAGAACAGATCCTCCGGGCCAGCCATCGGGCCACCGCGCCCGTTCAGTAGCTCGTTTCGCCTTTCGACTTGATTTCGCCAGCCTTGTTGGCCGCAGCGGCTTCTGATTTGCGGGTCTTGCGCGCCGCCGAACGATCGGTGCTCGACACCTTTGGCGCGGTCACGCGCGGCGGCTCGGCTTCGCCCATYTGCGGCCCCCGGGCGGCTTCTGCCCCGGCGGCCTTGCGAGGCGCGCGTGCGGCGGCGCGTTCGTCGGCCGAGGYCTTCGGYTTCGCTTCCGGGATCGGGGTACCTTCGCCCATCTGCGGGCCTTGCGACGCTTTCGCGCCTTCCTTCTTCCGCTCGGCGCGKGCGGCCGCCTTGTCGTCGGCGCCCACGGCCTGCGCCTGTGCGCTCAGGGCCAGCATYTGGCCGATGGCCATCGCAACTGTCAAAACAAGCATCTTCATTTCACACTCCTCGGGGGATCGCCGCCCCAACATGGCCTGCCTTCGGCTCTGGCGGATCCTCTGCACCAAGCATGCGCTTTTCTAGTACATGCTGTTGATGTGCTCCAGCAGCGTACCTGGCGTCATGGGATTGGCGCGTCGGAGCAGGGCCTATGTCGCCAGCGGGCCGACCGCCCGAGCCTATTTGCCGCTGCGCCTTTCCGTCAGGGTGAAGCCGAAGTGGCGCTTGTGCCATCGCGAGAAGGCGCTGAGTGCCGAGAACCCGAGCAGATCCGCGACATCGGTAGGGCGGCCCTTGTTGCCTTCGAGGTAGCTTTCGGCAAGGTCGGCTCGCACGTCATCCACGAGCGACGAAAACGTTTCTCCGCTGCGCGCAAGATGGCGGTGCACGGTCCGGCGATCGACGCCAAGGTGCTGCGCCACCTTGTCGACGTTGCAGCGGCCCAGCGGCAGCAAATCGCGCACCAGCCAGCGAACCTTGTCCGCGAGCGTCATGTCCGGACGCGAAATCATCGCGTCCAGATATTGGCGCGCATAGCGCGCCATGACCGGATCTGCGGACGGAAGCTGCCCGGCCAGGTCCTCCGCCGCGCAGGCGATGCCGTTGAACTCGGCCTCGAAGTCGACGATGCGCCCGAACATGGCGACATGCCGAGTCAGGCTCGCAGGCGCGGGGTGCGTGAAGAGAACACGCCGGGGCATCCACGACGGACCCAGCAACTCTTGCAAGATGCGAAACAGATAGCCCACGAAGAGTTCGATCGCCTGCCGCAGAGGCATCCGCGCCCCCCGCACGATGTCCACCCGAAGGATCACGAGATTGCCCG
>NZ_JBFUCI010000655.1:0-2156 GCF_056405335.1 Variovorax sp. P1_H12_2 | reverse complement strand
GAACAGGCCCTAGCGGCCGCGGTGGCGCTCCAGCAACGCGAGACGCGTTCCCTCATGCTCGAAGCGCTCGAGCCACCACTGCATCGCGCGCCCCGGGCTGCCGGCGCTGCGCACGCGCCAGGCGCAGTGCATGGTGGCGACCGGCGGCACGCGCCCGGTGCGGCGTTCGACCAGGTGCCCGGCCTCGATGTACGGCCGTGCCATGGGTTCGGGCAGGAAGCCGCCGCCCAATCCGTGCAACTGGGCTGCCAGCTTGGCCTGCATGGTCGGCACCGTGAGCACGTCCTGCCCGCCAACCAGGTTGACCGTCATGCCCGGGCCGGACCGCGMCGA
Organism: Variovorax sp. P1_H12_2; assembly: GCF_056405335.1. Taxonomy (NCBI): domain Bacteria; kingdom Pseudomonadati; phylum Pseudomonadota; class Betaproteobacteria; order Burkholderiales; family Comamonadaceae; genus Variovorax; species Variovorax sp. P1_H12_2. The sequence goes on along the minus strand of NZ_JBFUCI010000655.1, from coordinate 1,823 downwards.
GTCGGCTGCGGCCACGGCGCGATGCTGGCGCAGCACCGCATCGCTGAGCGGCTCGGGGAGTCGCGCCAGCGGATGGTGCGGCGCCACTGCGTAGACGAAGCGCAGCTCGCCCAGCGGGCGGCTGCGGATCCCCGTGGCCGTGAAGGCCAGGTTGGCGGCGTCGAGCACCGCGCCCACGGCCAGATCGGCTTCGCCGCTGGTCAGCGCCTCGAGGGTGCCCAGCAGCGTCTCGTCGCGCAGCTTGAGCCGCGTCGGAGGATCGAGGGCGAAGAACGCGTTCACCAGATCGAGCAGCGGATCGCGCGCGATCACGCTGTCCACCGCGATCGTGAGCATCGGCTCCCAGCCGGTCGCGATGCGCTTGACCCGGTTGGCGACCGCGTCGATCTCGCTCAGCAGCCGGGCCGATTCGCGCAGCAGCTCCACCCCGGCTTCGGTGACCCGTGCCTGGCGCCCGCTGCGGTCGAACAGCAGCACGTCGAGCGCATCCTCGATCAGGCGGACCCGATAGCTCAGCGCGCTGGGCACCAGGTTGAGCGAGCGGGCCGCGGCGGCGAAGCTGCCCGTGCTGGCCACGGTCTGCAGCATCGCGAACGCGTCGGGCGTCAGCACGTCACGGGCAGTAGGCATGGCGGTCGATCATTCAAAAAAATTGAATGATGCCATCAAAGCAGAACGTCTTGAGGCCGGGGCGCGGGGCCTAAAGTTCCACACATCCGCCGCGCACAGGGCGCGGCATTCGAAGCGCCCTCCACGAGAGGGCAGGAGTTCGACGATGTTGCAAGTCCGTAAATCCCAGGAACGAGGCTATGCCGACCACGGCTGGCTGCGTTCCTTTCACAGTTTCTCCTTTGCGGGTTACTACGATCCGGCCCACATGGGCTTCGGCAACCTGCGCGTGATCAACGAGGACCGGGTCGCCGCCGGTGCCGGCTTCGGCACGCACGGCCACAAGGACATGGAAATCATCAGCTACGTGCTGTCGGGCGAACTGGCGCACAAGGACAGCATGGGCAACGTGGAATCGATCCCGCCCGGCGACGTCCAGCGCATGAGCGCGGGCCGCGGCGTGATGCACAGCGAGTTCAACCACAAGGCCGACCAGACCACGCACTTCCTGCAGATCTGGATCGAGCCCAACGTGCGCGGCATCGCGCCGGGGTACGAGCAGAAGACCTTCGCGGCCGAGGAGAAGCGCGGCAAGCTGCGCCTCGTCGCATCGCCCGACGGCGCCGACGGTTCGGTGCTGGTGCATGCGGATGCGCGGCTGTTCGCGGGCCTGCTCGACGGCGACGAACAAGCCAGCCTGGCGCTGGACCCGAAGCGCAAGAGCTACGTGCATCTCGTGCGCGGCGAACTCGAGGCCAATGGCACGAAGCTCGCTACGGGTGATGCGGCCTTGCTCGAAGGCGAAAGCCGGCTGACCCTCGGCGCCGCCAAGGATGCTGAAGTGCTCGTGTTCGATCTTGCCGCCTGAAGTTCACTTTTTTTCAACCTAGAGGAGTCCATCCCATGTCCACCACCACCGCATCTCCGTACGCCGCTCCGGCCACCACCGGCGCCGCCCAAGACTCGCTCGCGCTGCTCGGCCGCGTGCTGATCGCATTGCTCTTCGTGCCCGCCGGCTTCGCCAAGATCGGCGGCTTTGCCGGCATCGTCGGCTACATCGGCGCAGTCGGCCTGCCGTTGCCGCAACTCGGCGCAGTCATCGCGATCGTCGTCGAGCTGGGTCTCGGCCTGTTGCTGCTGGTCGGCTACAAGACGCGCATCGTGTCGATCGTGCTGGCCGTGTTCACGGTCGCGACGGCCGTGTTCTTCCACAA
>NZ_JBFUCI010000654.1:0-2156 GCF_056405335.1 Variovorax sp. P1_H12_2 | reverse complement strand
GTGTGGCCATCCTTGCCGGTGGACAACAGGTCGTTGATCGCCAGCGCGCCGGCGGCGCCGGGCTTGGATTCCACGATGACCGGCTTGCTCAATGCCTGCTGCAGCCCTTCGGCCAGCAGCCGGGCCAGCGCGTCGGCACTGCCGCCGGCAGGCCCACCCACCACCAGACGGATCGGCTTGCTGGGCCATGCCTCCTGCGCCTGCGCGACGGGCGTCCAAGCCACGATCCCGATACCAGCCGCCAGGGCGAATCCACGCCACCAGAAGTTGCCCTGCTTGTTCATGTCTGTCTCCTTCGATTGCTGTGCTGTGCGCGCTTAGAAAGGCTTGTCGCCGATGATGGCCGTGCGCTCCATTTTTCGGGGCGCCGGCCAGTAGTCCTGGACCGCGTAGTGCTGCGTGCAGCGGTTGTCCCACATGGCCACACTGTTGGGCTTCCAGCGGAAACGAACCTGGTACTCGGGAATGGCCGCCTGGCTGGTCAGGTAATTGAGCAGCAGGCTCGCGCCCGGCGTCTTGTCCTGGCCGTAGCGCACGTTGTCCGGCGTGTGGTAGTTCGCGAAATGGGTGGCGAAACCACAGACGTACAGGATCTTCTCCCCTGTTTCCGGGTGGGTGCGCACCACCGGATGCTCCACCATGGGATGCTCCATCCCGAGCGCCCGGCGCTTGGCTTCCGGCATGGCGGCGCCGAAAGAGTGCTCGATGCTGCACTTCACCTTCAGGCCGTCGATCTTCTTCTTGATGTCGTCGGGCAGGTTGTTGTAGGCCTCCACCATGTTGACCCAGATGGTGTCTCCCCCGACCGGCGGGCATTCGATGCAGCGCAGCACGCACCCCATGGGCGGCGCGTCGCGCCACTGGCCATCGGTGTGAAAGCTGTTCTCGTAGTTCTCGCGCTTGTCGCTGCGGTAGATCTGGACCAGCCCGGGATGGTCCGGGTCGCTGCCGGCCACGGGATGGTCTTCCAGTTCCCCGAAATGGCGGGCAAAGGCCACATGCTCGGCCCGCGTGATGTCCTGGTCGCGAAAGAAAAGCACCTTGTGTTGCAGCAGCAAGGCCTTGATCTCGTTGGCCAGGCCGAGGTCGCGCGACGCTTCGCCCAGGTGCACGCCCGATACTTCCGCACCGATGGTGCACGTCAGTTGTTCGACTTTCATTGCCTGCTCCTCAGAGGGTGAAGACCGATGCGCCCACGGTCTTGCGGGATTCGAGATCGCGGTGCGCCTCGGCGGCCTCCGCCAGCGCGTAGCGCTTCTGGATGTCGATGCGAAGGCGCCCGGCCGCCACATGGTCGAAAAGCTCCGCCAGCAGCGCTTGCTTTTCCACGGGGTCGGCGATGTAGTCCGCCAGCGCCGGACGCGTGAGGAACAGCGAGCCCTTGCGCGCCAGGATCTGGGGGTCGAACGGCGGGATCGTGCCGGAGGCGGTGCCGACGCAGACCATCAGGCCGCGACGCTTGAGGGAGTCGAGGGACGCCTCGAAGGTGTCCTTGCCGACGCTGTCGAACACCACGCTCACGCCCACGCCATCGGTCAGCGCGCGCACGCGCTGGGCCACGTTCTCATGGCTGTAGTTGATGACGTGGTCACAGCCATGGGCGCGTGCCACTTCGGCCTTGGCTTCGCTCGATACCGTGCCGATCACGGTGAGCCCGAGCAGCTTGGCCCACTGGGTGACGATCAGCCCGACGCCGCCGGCCGCCGCATGCAGCAGGATCGTCTCGTTGCCGCTGAAGGCATGGATGCGACGCATCAGATAGGCCGAGGTCAGCCCCCGCATGGTGATGCATGCGGCCGTCTCGAAGTCGATGGCGTCCGGCAGCTTGATCAGGGCGTTGGCTGAAATCAGCCGCTCGGTGCTGTAGGCACCCAGCGTGTTGACAAAGCCGGTGTAGGTTACGCGGTCACCGACGACCACGTGGTCCACGCCCTCGCCGATCGCGGCCACGACGCCCGCGCCCTCCACCCCGATGCCGCTGGGCAGCGGCACCGGATAGATGCCGGTACGGAAATACGTGTCTGCATAGTTCAGGCCTGCCGCTTTTTGCTGCAGGAGCACCTGGCCCGGCCCGGGGTCGCCGACGTCGACGTCGCGCATGCGCAGGACCTCCGGGCCCCCTGTCTGCTCGAATCTGATCACTTGTGCCACTGCTG
>NZ_JBFUCI010000653.1:0-2166 GCF_056405335.1 Variovorax sp. P1_H12_2 | reverse complement strand
GGCCGGCGTCGGCGAACGCTCTCGCGCGACCTCGGGGAGAGAACAACTTGGCGCTGCGGACCGTCATGAGAAACAAACTCCCTATTGGATGCGAATCACGACCTGGGCGCGCGCGTTGAGCCGGCCCGGCGTCACGCTGCGGCCAGGGATTTGCTTCAGGGTCGCGTTCAGGCGCTTGGTGTAGGAGGTGACGCCGCCCGACACCCCCGTGCTGCTGGCCCCCTGCAGCACCGGGTACCAGCCCGCGGCGCCGCCGCCTCCGGTCACCTGGTCATTGCCGAGGAAGTTGAGGGGCGCGCCGTCGGCCTGCGTGAGCGCGACGCCGACCCCACCGGCCACCCCGGGCTGGCCGTAGTCGTCGGACAGCAGGAAAGTGACACCGCTGCCACCGGTCGTCAGGCCCTGGGCGACGGCGCTCTGGTAGTTGGCTGCCGGCACCAGCACACCCATCGCGGTGCGCCCGGCCTCCGTCCCGCTCGCGAAGGCGGTGAGCCCGGTGTTCGCGGGCGCGCCAGTCTGGCACTGGAACGCGATGTCGACCGGGAGTTGCCGGTTGGCGCCACTGTGGAGCTCGGCGATGCTGATCACCGGGAACTGGACGTTCGGCGTCACGTGGGTCACCGAGCAGGTGGCGGAGCGCCGCACGGTGATCCGGTTGTAGAGATTGACCGCGCCCGGCCATTCGCCATACCAGCCGGAGTAGTAGGACAGCGAGTCCTGCCCGACGCTCAGGCCGGCAGAACGGCCGCCGCCCTTGAAGGCGGTGTAGGCCGCGGGCTGCGAGTAGCCGTAGTTGCCCGAGGCGTTGGTGCCGCCCGCCGTGGCCTCGTTGCTGACGCGAAAGAGTTCCACGCGCACGTCGCTGAAGTTCTTGACCTTAACCAGGATCTTGCCCTGACCGTCCCGGTCCAGGCCCGTGAGTTGCCTCGCCTGCCAATAGCGGCTGAAGTAATTGCCGCTCGCGGCGTGGGTGACGCGAATCACCATGCCGTTGAAGTAGGTCCTGTAGGCACCCGGCAGGCCGAAGGCAGCGCCGTCTTCGTACTGGCCGCCGAAGGCGTTGTCCCCGTTGGTCGCGTAGTACTCGAAGAGGCTGCCTTCGTCGACCGCGTCGCAGCGAAACAGCACCTGATCGGGCGTGTAAGCCTCATTGCCCAGGTTGAGAATGCTGGCGCTGCCGCTGGCGATCAGCGTGCCGTTGGGCTGGAAGGTGCTGCTGTTGATGTTGACAACCCCCGGCAGGCCGCTGGCGCCCGAGGTGTCCAGCGAACCGGTCCAGACGTTGTGCGTGCCGTGGGCCGGATCCACGTAGTAGATCGAGTTCGACGGATAGCTGGTCGCCGGCGCATAGCTGATCTTGGTGCAGGTGGCCCAGGCCGACGCCGGCAGGCTTGCCAGGACGGCGGCGAGCAGCGCCCCGGCCGGCAATGACCGGGCGCTGCGGCGGATGGAGAAGAGTCTTCGGAACGACATCATGTTCGGGGTACGCGCAGGTTTGCGATCAAGGGCCGACCGGCCGGCAGACGGCGTTGAACCGGTACAGCACCTCCTCGGTGCCCTGTTCGCTGATCCGGTAAGGAATTTCGCAGCGCTCGGCCGCCGCTTCGCCCCATTGAACGAACAGGCGCCCCTCGCGATCGGCCGCCCGCGCGTAAACCTGGCCGCCCTGCCCCACCATGCCGATGCTGGCGCCGTCGCTGCCATACACGGCAGCACCCAGCGGGAGCGGCTTGCCGTCGTCCTTGGCGGCCCGCACCAGCAGGGCGTAGCCGGTCCGGGTCGTGAACTTCAATCGGACCACGGCCCCGGCTGAGGGCGCCACCCGCTGCTGGCTGCCGTCCAGCTCGGCATTGCGGTTAATGCCCTGCGAATCGAGCGCCACGTCGTTGTAGCGGTACGGCGACAGCGAAGGAACGATCGCGAAGCCGGCGCCGTCCACCCGCGCGCCCAGCCCGTTGCGCACCCCCGCGCCGCTCGCGCCCTGCGCCTCGACCAGGCCGAAGGTGTCGCTCACGTAGGGCCCGAAGGTCAGGCCGCCCGCATGCGCGACCGCCGCCCCACGGGCGCTGGCCCCCGCCTGCCAGAAGCCCTGGCCTTGCGAAACACTGGCGCCGACGGTCGCGACCGGCAACCGCTTCTGCAGGTTGCCGCTCACGTTGGTGACGC
>NZ_JBFUCI010000652.1:0-2193 GCF_056405335.1 Variovorax sp. P1_H12_2 | reverse complement strand
ATTTTAATCGCGTCGCCGGTGCGCGGATTCCGGCCGGTCCGGGCGGCGCGCTTGCCGACCGCAAAAGTGCCGAAACCGACGAGCGACACGGAACCGCCCTTCTTGAGCGTGGTACGAATGGCGCCGATGGTGGATTCGAGTGCCCGCGTGGCAGCGGCTTTGGAAATATCGGCGTTCTTTGCGATGTGCTCAATCAGTTCGGTCTTGTTCACAAGGGCCCCTTGTAGAAAAATTGTTGATCAGGGTCATCAGAGGCTGCGCCAGCCCCATGGCGTCGCCGCGGGGTGTGGTACAGAAAAATGGATGGCAGTTCTGATGCGCCGGCAGCGCACTGCCGACAGGGATTACAACCACTGGTCTACGGGGTGTCAATACGACGCTGCCCCGTGAAACACAGCGAGGAGCGCGATTTTAGTGGCGTTTTGGCGAACCGCTTTTCAAAGAGCCTGGGCAATCGCCTGGCCCAGATCCGCAGTGCCCGCGGTTCCGCCGATGTCCGGGGTGCGCGGCGCGCCGCTGCCGGGTGCCAGCACCTTCTCGATCGTGGCCAGGATGGCGTCGTGCGCCGCCTTGTGGCCGAGGAACTCCAGCATCATCGCGCCGCACCAGATCTGCCCGATCGGGTTGGCAATGCCCCGGCCCGCGATGTCAGGCGCCGAGCCGTGCACCGGCTCGAACAGCGACGGCGTGGTGCGCTCGGGGTTCAGGTTGGCGCTCGGCGCGATGCCGATGGTGCCGGTGCAGGCCGGGCCGAGGTCGGACAGGATGTCGCCGAACAGGTTGCTCGCCACCACCACGTCGAAGAAGTCGGGCCGCTGCACGAAGTGGGCCGTCAGGATGTCGATATGAAACTTGTCGAGCGTCACGCCCGGATAGCTTTTCGCCATCGCCGCGACCCGCTCGTCCCAGTAGGGCATGGTGATCGAGATGCCGTTCGACTTGGTGGCGCTCGTGAGGTGCTTCTTCGGCCGCGACTGGGCCAGCTCGAAGGCGAACTTGAGCACCCGGTCGACACCGACGCGCGACATCACGGTCTCCTGGATCACGATCTCGCGCGCCGTGCCTTCGTACATGCGCCCGCCGATGCTCGAGTACTCGCCCTCGGTGTTCTCGCGCACGATGTACATGTCGATCTCGCCGGCCTCGCGCGGCGTGCCGTCGCGCCGCACCACCGGCGCCACGATGCCGTTCATCAGGCGGGCCGGCCGCAGGTTGATGTACTGGTCSAACTCGCGCCGGAACAGCAGCAGCGATCCCCACAGCGACACATGGTCGGGGATCTTCTCGGGCCAGCCGACCGCGCCGAAGTAGATCGCGTCATGGCCGCCGATCTGCTCCTTCCAGTTGTCGGGCAGCATCTTGCCGTGCTTCTCGAAGTATTCCCAGCTCGAGAAATCGAAGTGGTCGAACTTCAGGTCGAGGCCGAACTTGCGGCTCGCGGCATCCAGCACGCGCAGGCCCTCGGGCATGGTTTCCTTGCCGATGCCGTCGCCGGCGATGACTGCGATGCGTTGGGCGCTCATGTCTCAATCCTTGGAGTTCGCGTTGAAGAAAGAAAGTGCCTCGACCAGCAATTCGGCGGGCGCCTCCTCGGGAATGTAGTGGCCGCACGGCAGCGCGCCGCCCGCCACGCGGTCGGCGCGCTCGCGCCATAGCGCGAGCACGTCGAACGAGCGCCCGACCGCGCCGTGCGCGCCCCACAGCACGCGCAGCGGCTGCGCCAGCTTGCGGCCGGCGGCGATGTCCGCGCGGTCGTGGTCGAGGTCGATCGCGGCCGAGGCGCGGTAGTCCTCGCAGATGGCTTGCGCCGAGCCGGGAATCGCGGCGCAGCGCTCGTACTCGGCCAGAGCCTCGGGGGCGAACGGCGCCAGGCCTGCGTGGCGGCCGCCCATCACGCTGCGGATGTAGCGCACGGGATCGCTGTCGATCAGCGCTTCGGGCAGCGGCGGCGGCTGGATCAGGAAGAACCAGTGCCARTAGGCGCGGGCAAAGGCGTCGGAGGTGTTCTCGTACATCGCGAGCGTGGGCGCGATGTCGAGCAGCATCAGCCGATCGACCATTTCGGGATGATCGGCCGCGAGCCGGTGCGCGACCCGCGCGCCGCGGTCGTGCGCGAGCACGCCGAAGCGCGCGAAGCCATGCTGCTGCATGGCGTGGCGCGCATCGAGCGCCATTTCGCGCTTGCAGTAGTTG
>NZ_JBFUCI010000651.1:0-2204 GCF_056405335.1 Variovorax sp. P1_H12_2 | reverse complement strand
CCGCGCAGGTTCACCACCCCCTTGATGTACTCCGGCGCGTTCGCGATCCGCGTCACCGCGTCGTAGCCGCGCAGCTCCTGCACCTTCTGGATGTCGATGCCGTACTCCTCCTCGCCCAGCGTGAAGGTGACCACCTCCAGCCGGTTCGCGTTCGCGTTCGAGAGGGGCGCGGAGGCAGCGCCGCCCGCATGTGTCTGAAGGCTCGTGATCTCTGCCATGGGATTCCTTTGGGGTGGGCTGTGAAGTGTTGTTCGAACGAGGATCGCCTTGCTCGCGCCGGCGCTCAGACGAACTTCTGCATGATGCGAACCAGTTTCTGGCCGTACTGCGGATCGGTCGCGTAGCCCGCGCGCTGCAGGCCGTGCGCGGCTTCGGTCGGATCGTTGGTCGCCAGCACGTTGGCGTAGCGCGGATTGCGGGTCATGAAGCGCGCGTAGTCGGTGAAGGCTTCCTCGTAGGAGCCGTAGGCCCTGAACTTCGCGCGGATGCGCTGCGGCTCGCCATCCACGTATTCGGTGGTGGTGGTCTCGACCACCGGCCCCTGCCAGCTGCGGTCGGCCTTGATGCCGAACAGGTTGAAGCTCTGCGTGCCGTCGTCGGCGCGGATCTCGCGCTTGCCCCAGCCGGATTCGAGCGCGGCCTGCGCCAGGATCAGCGGCGCCGGCACGCCGCTGGCGGCACTCGCGGCCTGCGCCGAGGCGCCCATGCGGTTGACGAAGCTGTCGACGTGGCCCTGCAACGACGCGACCGCCCCGGCCGCACCGCCCGAGCGGTCGTTGTTGACCTGGTAGGCGCTCAGGTCGACGCGGCCGGTCGGCGTCGAAGGCAACGAGCCGAGCGGGATGCCGGCCTGCGGCGACAGCGGCAGGCCGCCGCGCGGCGCCAGCGACAGGCCGGCCGGATTCGGATCGCCATCGCCCGCGCCGGCGGAGGCCGCCCGCTGCAGCTGCGCCAGCATCGCCTCGGCCAGCCCCAGGCCGCGGCCCGAAAGGTTCTGCGACAGCTGCTGGTCCAGCATCGACGTGTAGATCTTCTCGTTCTGTCCATCGAGCAGGCCGCCCGACGGCGTCGCCTCGCGCATGCTCTTGAGCACCATGTTCATGAACATGGCCTCGAACTGCCGCGAGACCTGCTTGAGGCCCTCCTCGGGCGAGCTGCGCACGGTGCGCCGCAGCGCATCGACACCCTGGACATCGAGCGCGAAGCGCTGGTCCAGCGCGCCGGCGCGGCTGGCCGCGTCGCTGCCTGACCCTGAATTGGCTGCGGTGATCGCCATGTCCGGCCTCAGATGATCTCGAGCTCGGCGCGCAGGGCGCCGGCCGTCTTCATGGCTTGCAGGATCGACACCAGATCCATCGGATTCGCGCCCAGGGAGTTGAGCCCCTTGATCACGTCGGCCAGCGAGGCGCCGCCGCGCACCATCTGCAGCGCGCCGCCGGGCTGGTTGATCGAGATCTCCGAGGTCTGCGAGGTGACCGTGCGGCCATTCGAGAACGGCCCCGGCTGGCTCACCACCGGCTCGGTGTTGATGACCACCGACAGGCTGCCGTGCGCGATCGCGCAGTCGTTCACCCGCACCGCCTGGTTCATCACCACCGAGCCGGTGCGCGCGTTGATCACGACCCGGGCCACCRCCTGCGTCGGCGTGACCTCCAGGCCTTCGAGGCGGGCCAGGAATCCGACCCGCGCCTGCGCGGAGGCAGGCACCCGCACGCGGATCACGCGGGCATCGACCGCCTCGGCGGTGCCGCTGCCGAACTGGCGGTCGATCGCCTCCACCGCGCGCTGCGCGGTGCCGAAGTCGGAGCGCATCAGTTCGAGCGTGAGACCGCCGTCGCCGCCGACCGCGGCTTCGACCACGCGCTCGACGGTCCCGCCGGCGGGAATGCGTCCGGAACTGAGCTGGTTGATCTGGACCTTGCTGCCGTTGGCCGAGGCGCCGGCGCCGCCGACCACCATGTTGCCCTGGGCGATCGCGTACACCGCGCCGTCCACGCCCTTGAGCGGTGTCATCAGCAAGGTGCCGCCGCGCAGGCTCTTGGCGTTGCCCATCGAGGACACGGTGACGTCGATGGTCTGTCCCGGCCGCGCAAACGACGGCAGCGTGGCCGTGACCATCACCGCGGCGACGTTCTTGAGCTGCATGTTCACGCCCTGCGGGATCGTGATGCCGAGCTGCTGCAGCATGTTGTTCAGGCTCTGGG
>NZ_JBFUCI010000650.1:0-2244 GCF_056405335.1 Variovorax sp. P1_H12_2 | reverse complement strand
AGCCAGTCCGGATCGGGCACGCGGCTCTGGATCGTGTCGTTCGGGAACAGCGCCTTGTTGACGTGCAGGTTGGTCGGATGCAGCGCCTGCGCGGTGCGGCGCGCGCTGGCCATCAGCACGCCGACCTTGGTGAAGGCCGAGCGCGCCTCGTCGCCGAATTTTTCCATCGCGCGCTTCATGTAGCGCAGGTAGGCGCCGCCGTGGCGGGCCTCGTCCTGGCTCAGCGTGGTGTAGATGTGCTTGATGACCGGTTCGGTGTGCCACTCGGCCGCGCGGCGGTACCAGTGGTTGAGGCGGATCTCGCCGCAGAAATGCAGCATCAGCGTCTCGAGCGGCGGAGCCGGGTCGAAATCGAAGCGCACATCGTGCAGTTCCTGCTCGGTCGGCGCGTGCTGCGGGCTGAAGCGCTTCAGGTATTCCATCAGCACCAGCGAGTGCTTCTGCTCCTCGAAGAACCAGATCGACATGAAGGCCGAGAAGTCGCTGTCATGGCGGTTGTCGCGCAGGAACATCTCGGTGGCCGGCAGCGCGGCCCATTCCGTGATCGCGTTCATCTTGATGGTCTGGGCCTGCTCTTCGGTGAGCCGGGTTGCGTCGAAAGACTGCCAAGGAATATCCTTGTCCATGTCCCAGCGGACAGATTCGAGTTGTCTGAAGAGTTCCGGATAAAGCATCAATGTCTTTCTTAAGCCATGGGATTTTAGTCGGGAGGCCGGACACGCCCGTGACAGGCGCGCGATGATCGGGATTTGCCCGGCGCCAGAAACCGAATTCCTGCGCACTTTCACTCGGGAAATCGCAAAATGCCAATGCCCATCCGGCCGACAGTGCTTCTCGTTCCGGCGCTCGCCCTCGCGGCGTGCCTGATCCCGGCCGCGGCCACGGCCCAGAGCACCCCGCAGGCCCCTTCTTCCGCCGCCGCGCCCGCCTGCCCGGCCCTCCTGCAGCACAGCTTCCCGCGGTTGCAGGACGAAAAGCCCCAGGCGCTGTGCCAGTACGCCGGCAAGGTGGTGCTGGTGGTCAATACCGCCAGCTTTTGCGGCTTCACACCGCAGTACAAGGGCCTGGAAGCGCTGGACAGCAAGTACCGCGAGCGCGGGCTGGTGGTGCTCGGTTTCCCCTCGAACGACTTCGCCCAGGAAGCGGGCTCGAACAAGGAGATCGCCGACTTCTGCGAAAGCACCTTCGGCGTCAAATTCCCGATGTTCGCGAAATCATCGGTCCGGGGGCCGGAGGCCAACCCGCTGTTCAAGCARCTGGCGCAACTCTCCGGAACGACGCCCAAGTGGAACTTCTATAAATACCTGATCGGCCGCGACGGCAAGGTGGTGGACTCCTATTCGAGCCTGACCTCGCCGGACGACCGCGCCTTCGTGCGCGAGATCGAAAAGCAGTTGAACGCAGCGCCGCTCGCGGCGGCCAGGTCGGATTCCGCAACACTTTCGAACTAGTCACAAACGCTTACTCATCGAGCGGGAACCCGGTCGCCGCCCCATGCTCATACCGTTTCCGGGCACGTAGGGCCCGGTCGTTTTCTTTTCATGTTGCGAGGTCTTCCAGGCGCTTGCCGTCAGGTTGAAATCCCGAGGCGATTCTTCTCCTCCTCCCTCCCTCCCTCCTTCGTCCGGGGCGCCTCGCAACATCTTTATCTCGGGGATAGTGCTCGCCCCCAGGTTGCCCGCACTTCGTGTCGGGCGCSCACCCCCTACCGGGGGCAACACCAGCGGCCCGGCGGAGCCGGTTCCGCGGTGTTTCACCAATGGCCTGGCTTCGCCGGCCTCGCAAACTGAAAAGCCCCGCATCGCGGGGCTTTTCTTGTTTGGGGCTGCGCGTAGCGCGCCTGTTCGGGGGCTGCCGCGGAACCGGCTTCGCCGGGCCGCCGGCTGCGCCCCCTGCAAGGGGGTGGGCGGCTACACGAAGTGAGCCAACCTGGGGGTGTTCAAGGTGCTGTGTCGGCGAAGCTGGGGCGGAGCATCAGCTTGTCGTAGAGGCGGACCAGATTGGAATGGTCGGCGCGCCAATCGATTTCGGGGAAGCGATAGCCGATCCAGCCCAGGGCACAGCCGAYGGCGATGTCGGACAGGCTCAGGTGGATGCCGCTGCAAAAGGGCTTGTCGGCCAGGCCCTTGGCCATGGCGGCGATGCCGGCCGTGACCTTGCCGCGCTGGCGGTCCATCCAGGCCTGGCTGCGCTCGCTGTCGGCGCGCAGCGTCCAGATGGCTTCCATGCGCAGCAGCACGCCGG
>NZ_JBFUCI010000649.1:0-2245 GCF_056405335.1 Variovorax sp. P1_H12_2 | reverse complement strand
CGGTAGGGGGTGGGAGGGCTACACGCAGTGAGCTCGACCTGGGGGCGAGCGATAGTCGCCGGGCCGCTGGTGTTGCCCCCGGTAGGGGGTGGGCGCCCGGACACGAAGTGCCGGGCAACCTGGGGGGGCGAGCAAAAAAAGTTCATCGAGTAACTTTTTTGCTACCTGTCCGACTTGTTTCTGACTCACAATAAGTGCGAAATTCGTCACGTTCTGTGACGACTTTTTCAATGCTTTCTTCTTAAATCGCGCCTGAATTCGTCGAACTGCAGCGGCAGCCGGCAGCGGCGCCCGATCGAAGCGCCCATGAAAACGCACTTGAAGTTTGCACAGAGCCATGCCCGGTCCGACACGCTRCTGGTGTTTCTTCCCGGGGCTTTCCTGAAACCGGAGGAATTCGAGCGCGAAGGATTCATCGACGCCGTCAGGGAACGCAAACTCGCGGCCGATGCCCTGCTGGTCGATGCCGATGTCTCTTATTACTACGACCAGACCTTCATCGAGCGGCTGCAGAACGACGTGATCCGGCCCCAGCGCGCACTGGGCTATGCGTCGATCTGGCTGGTGGGCATTTCGATCGGCGGCTTCGGGGCCCTGATCCACGAGTTGGCGACACCGGGCACGGTCGACGGCATCGTCGTCCTGGCGCCCTACCTGGGGCGCCGGCCCATCGGCGCAGAAATCCACAAGGCCGGCGGCCTGCGCGCCTGGAAGGCGCCCGGAGGACCGCCGCCGGACGAGGAGGTCGACCGCAAGCTGTGGCCTTGGCTCCAGCAGTACGCGTCGCCGCGGCAGGCCAAGCACCTGCCGCCGCTGTATCTGGGCTTCGGACTCAGCGACCGCTTTGCGTCCAATCACCATCTGCTGGCCGATGCGCTGCCGGCCGGCCGCGTGTTCACCACCGAAGGCGGCCACGACTGGCCGCAGTGGTCGCAGCTCTGGCGCAAGGTGCTCGACGTGCTGCCGCTGCCGACCCTGGCAACCCGGGAAGGCTCTCAGACCGACGCCAGGCGCACTCGAAGCGAGGCTGCGTGTGGGCGACGCATCACGCGCCCTGCTGTGGCCCGCTCAGCGAGGCCAATGGCCATCGCGGCTTGACGTCGAAGGCATAGTGCCCGGTCGGCGCCTGCACGCCGGCCTGAAGCCGCATCGCCGCGGCCATCGCAATCATGGCGCCGTTGTCGGTGCACAGGTGCAGTTCGGGGTAGTGCACGCGCACGCCGCGCTTCGCGCAGGCCACGTCGAGCTGCTGGCGCAGCATCCGGTTGGCGCCGACGCCGCCCGCGACCACGAAGCGGTCGAGGCCGGTCTGTTCGAGCGCGGCCAGCGATTTCTTCAGCAGCACGTCGACGATCGCGGCCTGCGTCGAGGCGGCGAGATCGGGCTTGCGGGCTTCGAGCTGATCGCCGAGCTTCTTGGCCTGCGTCAGCACCGCGGTCTTGAGTCCGGCAAAGGAGAAATCGAGATTGCCGCTGTGCAGCAGCGGGCGCGGCAGCTTGAAGGCCTCAGGGTCGCCCTGCTCCGCCAGCTTCGCGAGCCACGGGCCGCCGGGATAGGGCAGCCCCATCAGCTTGGCGCTCTTGTCGAAGGCTTCGCCGGCGGCGTCGTCGATGGTCTCGCCGAGCAGCGCGTAGCGCCCCACCCCGTCGACCCGCATCAGCTGGGTATGTCCGCCTGACACCAGCAGCGCGACGAAGGGAAACTCGGGCGGGTCGGCGCTCAGGAAGGGCGAAAGCAAGTGGCCCTCGAGGTGATGCACGCCGAGCACCGGTTTGCCGAGCGCGGCGCCCAGCGCGCACGCCACGCCGGCGCCGACCAGCAAGGCGCCCGCCAGCCCCGGCCCCCGCGTGTAGGCGACCACGTCGACATCGGCCAGCCGCCGGCCAGCCTCGTCGAACACCGCCTGCGTGAGCGGCAGGACGCGGCGGATGTGATCCCGGCTCGCAAGCTCGGGCACCACGCCGCCATAGGCCTGGTGCATCGCGATCTGGCTGTGCAGCGCGTGCGCGGCCAGCCGAGGCAGCCCGCTGGCGCCGGCCTCGACCAGCGCCACGCCGGTCTCGTCGCAGGAGGATTCGATTCCCAGTACATGCATCCAGCGAGTGTAGGTGGCGTCCGTCCCGAGGGCACGGATGTTGCTCAATGAGCTCGCCCCCAGGTTGGCTCACTGCGTGTCGCTGCCCACCGCCGGCCGGGGGCAACACCAGCGGCCCGGCGAAGCCGGTTCCGCGGTGTTCCACGAAAA
>NZ_JBFUCI010000648.1:0-2247 GCF_056405335.1 Variovorax sp. P1_H12_2 | reverse complement strand
CATTCAGCGCGTCGCGCGGGCCGTTCTACGGCTTCAGCCGAGAACGGTCTGCGCGACGATGTTGCGTTGCACTTCGTTGCTGCCGCCGTAGATGGTGGTCTTGCGCATGTTGAAGTAGGTCGACGAAAGCGGTGCCAGCTGCGGATGGCCGCCCGGGAAGTCACCCTGCCAGCCGGCTTCCATCGCCTCGCGGATCAGCGGCAGCGAATAGGGGCCGCCGGCCAGCATCATCAGCTCGGAGTAGCGCTGCTGGATCTCGCTGCCCTTGATCTTGAGCAGGCCCGCGATGTCGAGCGAGTTCTTGCCCGAGGTGGCGGCCGACAGCACGCGCAGCACCAGCATCTCGAGCGCGACGACGTCGACCTCGAGCTTGGCGATCTCGTCGCGAAAGCGGGCGTCTTCCCAGACGCCTTCGCTCTTGGCCAGGCGCTTGACGCGCTCGAGCTCGCGCTTGGCGCGATTGACGTCGGCGATGTTGGTGCGTTCGTGCGAGAGCAGGTGCTTGGCGTAGGTCCAGCCCTTGTTCTCCTCGCCGATCAGGYTTTCGGCCGGCACCTCGACGTTGTCGAAGAAGACTTCGTTGACCTCGTGGCCGCCGTCGAGCAGCTTGATCGGGCGGACCRTCACGCCCGGCGACTTCATGTCGATCAGCAGGAAGCTGATGCCGGTCTGCGGCTTGCCTTCATTGCTGGTGCGCACCAGGCAGAAGATCCATTCGCCGTACTGGCCGAGCGTGGTCCAGGTCTTCTGGCCGTTGACGATGTATTTGTCGCCCTGCCGTTCGGCCTTGGTCTTGACCGAGGCCAGGTCCGAGCCGGAGCCCGGTTCGCTGTAACCCTGGCTCCACCAGACTTCGCCGCTGGCAATGCCGGGCAGGAAGCGCTTGTGCTGCTCGGCATTGCCGTAGGCCATGATCACCGGCGCCACCATCACCGGGCCGAAGGGGATGATGCGCGGCGCACCGGCCAGCGCGGCCTCTTCCTCGAACAGGTGCTTCTCGACCGCGGTCCAGCCGGGGCCGCCGAATTCCTTCGGCCAGCCATAGCCGAGCCAGCCTTTCTTGCCGAGGATCTTCGCCCATCGCTGCAGGTCGTCACGCGTCAGTTCGAGCGCGTTGTGCACCTTGTGCGAGATGTCTTGGGGAAGGTTTTCTTTGACCCAGGCGCGAATAYCTTCGCGGAACTTCTGTTCTTCGGGCGTGAAGCTCAAATCCATGCGTGCCTCGCTGTGTTGATCGAACCGCCGCGGGCGCGGCGTGTCTCCGGAACCGCCGGTTTTAGCACGGTCGTGCGCTTTCGGGGTGTCCGCGTCGTGACAACACGGACCACGAAAAGGCAGCACGGATAATCCCGCGTCCCATGAAGAACATTGTGATCCTTATCTCCGGCGGCGGGTCCAACATGGCGGCCATCGTGCGGGCCGCCGAGCAGGAGCGCTGGGCGGCCCGATTCGATGCCCGCGTCGCCGCCGTCATCAGCAACAAGGCGGACGCGCCGGGGCTGGCGCTCGCCCGTGCCAAGGGCATCTCGACCGCAGTCGTCTCGCACAAGGATTTCGCTAGCCGGGAGGACTTCGATGCCGCCCTGGCCGAAGCCATCGACATGCATGCGCCGGCGCTGGTCGTGCTGGCGGGATTCATGCGCATCCTGACGCCCGGCTTCGTGACCCGCTATGCGCGCCGGCTGCTCAACATCCATCCGTCGCTGCTGCCGGCGTTCCCCGGCCTGCATACCCACCAGCGCGCGATCGAGGCCGGCTGCAAGGTCGCAGGGCTCACGGTGCACGAAGTGACGGTGGAACTCGACCATGGACCGATCCTGGCGCAGGCGGTGGTGCCGGTGCTGCCCGACGACACCGCAGCGACGCTGGCGGAGCGTGTCTTGGTCCACGAACACCGGGTTTACCCGCAAGCAATTGCGGCCTGGCTTGTGGAAACAAAATGACACAATCCGCCAGGGGTCATTTTTCCTGGTCGAGCTTCGTGAAGCGCAACTGTGACGAGCCGTCGATCTCCACGCGGCCGCCGAACATGGCGGCCGGGCGGACCCAGAGTCCGCGCTCGCCGTAGAGCGCGCGGTAAAGCGTCATCGGCTCCAGCGTCTCGCTGTGGCGCACCGTGCCCAGCACGTCGTACTCGCCGCCCTTGTAGTGGCGGTAGCGGCCGGGGGGCGTCTCGATCAGGGGTGGCAGGTCGTCGTCGTTCATGCGGTTGTTTCCTTCAAGGAACTGAAAGGTCGGGATGGAGAG
>NZ_JBFUCI010000647.1:0-2254 GCF_056405335.1 Variovorax sp. P1_H12_2 | reverse complement strand
GCGATCGGGCGGTCCGCAGCGGCTCCCGCGGACGGCGACGCCGGCTGTGGCTGCGCCGTCGYTGGCGCCGGCGGCATTGCAGCGGGCTTCGCTGCGGGCGGAGGTGGCGGGGTGGCTCGCGCAGGCGCAGCCACGGGCGCCCCGGCAGCGCCGGCCCGCTCGATGCGAATCAGCTCGGCGCCGACCGCCAGTGTCTGTCCGACCTCTCCGCCCAGCGCAAGCACCCGGCCCGCGACCGGCGACGGAATCTCGACGATGGCCTTGTCGGTCATCACGTCGGCCAGCCCCTGGTCTTCGACCACCGCGTCGCCGGGCTGCACGTGCCAGGCCACGAGTTCGACCTCTGCGGTGCCCTCGCCCACGTCGGGCACCTTGATCACATGGATGCTGCCGGACACGTCATGCCTCCATCGCGCGCCTGAACGCTGCAGCCACCCGCGCCGGGCCCGGGAAATAGGCCCATTCAAGCGCATGCGGATACGGCGTATCCCAGCCGGTCACGCGTTCGATGGGTGCCTCCAGGTGATAGAAGCAATGCTCTTGCACCAGCGCCACGAGTTCCGCGCCGAAGCCGCTGGTGCGCGTCGCCTCATGGGCCACGACACAACGGCCGGTCTTCCTGACCGAGGCGACGATCGCAGCCAGGTCCAGCGGCCAGAGGCTGCGCAGATCGATGATCTCGGCATCGACGCCGCTTTCGGCCGCAGCCGCTTCCGACACGAACACCATCGTGCCGTAGGCCAGCACCGTCAGATCGGCGCCGCCGCGGAACACCGCGGCCGTGTCCAGAGGCACCGTGTAGTGCCCTTCGGGCACCTCGCCCAAGGCATGCTGCGACCAGGGCACCACCGGTCGGTCGTGGTGGCCGTCGAACGGGCCGTTGTACAGCCGCTTGGGCTCGAGAAAGATCACCGGGTCGTCGTTCTCGATCGATGCGATCAGCAGGCCCTTGGCATCGTAGGGATTGCTGGGCATCACGGTGCGCAGGCCGCAGACATGCGTGAACAGCGCCTCCGGGCTCTGGCTGTGCGTCTGCCCGCCGTAGATGCCGCCGCCGCAGGGCATGCGGATCGTGATCGGTGCGTTGAAGTCGCCGGCCGAGCGGTAGCGCAGCCGCGCCGCCTCCGAGACGATCTGGTCCGAGGCCGGGTAGAAGTAGTCGGCGAACTGCACCTCGACCACCGGACGCAGTCCATAGGCCGCCATGCCGATCGCCGAGCCGACGATGCCACCCTCGGAGATCGGGGCATCGAAGACGCGCGAGCGGCCGTGTTTCGCCTGCAGCCCTTCGGTGCATCGGAACACGCCGCCGAAGTAGCCGACATCCTGGCCATAGATCACGACGTTCGGGTCGCGCTCGAGCATCACGTCCATCGCCGAGCGCAGGGCCTGGACCATCGTCATGCGGGCCATGTCAGTGCCCGCCCGGCCGCCCGAAGGGCACTGAGCGCCCCCTCGGGGGGCAGCGATACACGAAGTGATGAGCGTGGGGGCAGAGCATGTCAGCCGCGCGCCTGCCGCAACTGCGCTTGCAGGTGCGCCGGCATGTCCTTGTAGACGTCCTCGAACATCGACTCGAGCGGCGGGACATGGCCGTCGATCAGCGTACCGCCGTGGCGTTCGGCCTCCTTCAGTGCAGCGGCCACCTCGGCCTCGAGCTGCTCTTGCGCGCGCTCATGCGCTTCGTCGGACCAGGCGCCCAGGCCCACCAGATGCTGCTTCAGCCGCGCGATCGGGTCGCCGAGCGGGAAATGCTGCCAGTCGTCGGCAGGCCGATAGCGCGAAGGGTCGTCCGACGTCGAGTGCGCGCCGGCGCGGTAGGTGACCCATTCGATCAGCGTGGGCCCGAGATTGCTGCGCGCCCGCTCGGCGGCCCAGCGCGACGCGGCGAGCACCGCAAGAAAGTCGTTGCCATCGACGCGCAACGATGCGATGCCGCAGCCGACGCCGCGCGCGGCGAAAGTCGTCGCCTCGCCACCGGCGATGGCCTGGAAGGTCGAGATCGCCCACTGGTTGTTGACGACGTTGAGGATCACGGGCGCGCGATAGACATGCGCGAAGGTCAGCGCCGTGTGGAAGTCGGATTCGGCGGTGGCMCCGTCGCCGATCCACGCCGACGCGATCTTCGTGTCGCCCTTGATCGCCGAAGCCATGCCCCATCCGACCGCCTGGATGAACTGCGTGGCCAGGTTGCCGCTGATCGAGAAGAAGCCGGCGCGCCGGTACGAATACATCACCGGCAGCTGGCGCCCTT
>NZ_JBFUCI010000646.1:0-2260 GCF_056405335.1 Variovorax sp. P1_H12_2 | reverse complement strand
TTCCAGAGCCGGCCCGAACTGCGCGATCACCTCGACCGGCTGCACCCCGAGAAGCCGCCGCGCTACACGCGCGCGGCCCTCGAGACGCTGGCGATCATTGCCTACCGGCAGCCGGTGACGCGGGGCGACATGGAAGACATCCGTGGCGTCACGATCAACTCGCTGATCCTGAAGCAACTCGAGGACCGCAACTGGGTCGAGGTCATCGGCCATCGCGAAACGGTCGGCCGACCGGCACTCTACGCGACGACGCGCCAGTTCCTCGACGACCTGGGCCTGGCGTCGCTGGACGAATTGCCGTTGATCGAAACGCCGGCGCAGCAGGGCGCGCTGATCGCCGCGCTCGACCAGGCCGCGGGCGAGGACCAGTCCTCGCTGCCGATCGACGATCTGCCGCTCGAGGCGCCTGTCCCTCCGACGGAGGTGGCCGGGCCTGAGGCGCCGGCGGAGTCTGGCCTCGTGGCCGAAGCCCAGGCCGAAGCCCAGGCCGAAGCCGAAAACGAAGCCGAAAACGAAGCCCTCGGGACCTCCGAGCCTTCGGAGTCCCTTTTCTCCCCACCCGTCGAGGCCGAAGCCGCGCCCGACGAGGCCGACACCATCGCTGTCCCTTCCGGAACCCGACCATGAGCCCCATTGATCCCGATGACGCAGCCACGCTGCCGGCCGAACCTGTGTCCGAAGTGCCCGCGGGCGAAGTGCCCGTGGAAGGCGCCGCAGCGCCGCGCAAGCGGCGCCCGCGCAAGCCCAAGCCGGTAGAGCAGGAAGTTGCGGCCGCTCCGGCCGAGCCGTCGGCCGAGGAACCGGTTGCAGCGCCGGTCGCGATCGCTGAAGAGGAAGCCGTGCTGCCGCCCCCGGCGCAGCCGGCTGAAGTGCGTGCCTCCGAGGCCGGTTCGCAGGACGATGACGAAGAAGAGGAAGAAGAGCCGGACGAGGAGGAGGACGACCTCGACCGCGCCCGCCGTGCCGCCGAGCGCGAGCAGCGCAATGCGCCGCCGCCCGAGCCGATCCGCTTCGCCGACGTCATTTCCGGCCAGTTCGACGCCGACGAGGAAAGCCCCGAAGTGCCGCCGCTCAAGCGCGTGCTGCTGCCCGAGGCCGATTCGCCCAAGCTGCACAAGGTGCTGGCGCAGGCCGGCCTGGGCTCGCGGCTCGAGATGGAGCAACTGATTCTGCAGGGCCGGATCTCGGTCAACAACGAACCGGCCCACATCGGCCAGCGCATCCAGTACGGCGACCAGGTCAAGATCAACGGCAAGCCGATCCGCTACCGCATCGCGCCGCCGCCGCCGCGTGTGATCGCCTACCACAAGCCGGTCGGCGAGGTCGTGACGCACGACGATCCGCAGAACCGCCCGACCGTGTTTCGCAAGCTGCCGCGCCTGCAGCAGGGCAAGTGGCAGTCGGTCGGCCGGCTCGACCTGAATACCGAGGGCCTGCTGCTTTTCACCAGCTCCGGCGAGTTGGCCAATCAGCTCATGCATCCTCGCTTCGGCCTCGAGCGGGAGTACGCCGTGCGCGTGCTCGGCGCCCTCAGCGCCGAGGAGAAGAAGCGCCTGCTCGAAGGTGTGCGCCTGGACGACGGCATGGCCCAGTTCGGCACCATCGAGGAGGGCGGCGGCGAGGGTTCCAACTGCTGGTACCGCGTCACCATCTCCGAAGGGCGCAACCGTGAAGTGCGCCGCCTGTTCGAGTCGGTCGGCCATGCGGTCAGCCGCCTGATCCGCATCCGCTACGGCGCGATGGTGCTGCCGCGCGGCCTCAAGCGCGGTGCCTGGATGGAGCTCGACGAACGCGACATCCAGGCGCTGTTCCAGGCCGCTGGCAACGGCGGCGACCGGCCGCCGCGGCACGGCGCGGGGCCCAAGGGCCAGGGCCAGGGCCAGGACAACGGCGGGCGCAACAACCGCAACCGCAAGCGCCGCGGCAATCGCAACGGCGGCGCCGGCGGCGCGCAGGGTGACGAGCGCGAGCCGATCCCGAACCCGCTGGCGCACGGTCCGGGCGCGCGTCCCGACCGCGGCGGCGGCAAGGGCCCGCCCCAGGGGCGCCGCAACAACCGCGGCGACCGGCAAGGGCAGGGGCCCGGCCCGGGCCAGCAGGGGCGCAATCGGCAGGGCGGCGAGGACCGCGTGCCCGGCGGCGCCAACCAGCCCGATCCGATGAAGACCTCGCTGGGGTACATCGGCGCCGACAGCTTCTCGCGCCAGCGCAAGGACCAGCGTCAGGGCCCGCGTCGCGGTGGGCCGGGCGGCGGTGGCGG
>NZ_JBFUCI010000645.1:0-2263 GCF_056405335.1 Variovorax sp. P1_H12_2 | reverse complement strand
TCCTCGCCCATCTTCTGCAGGACCGCTTCGACCTCCTGCGTGTGAACAAGGCCCGGTGCCATCACATTCACGTAGATGTTGCTGCCGGCGACTTCCGCGGCGACTGACTTGGTGAAGGCAATCACCGCCCCCTTCGTCGCGCTGTAATGGGGGCTGTGGGCGGACAGGCCCGACATGCCGGACAGCGATGCGACGTTGATGATGCGGCCGTACTTCTGCGGCTCCATCAGCTTGAGCGCTTCGCGCGTGCAGTAGAAGGTGCCGTGCACGTTGACGCCCCACCAGCGGTGCCATTCCTCATCGGTGATGTTGCTGGTGAACTCCAGCGACTCCCGCGGCACGGGCGTCGTGAGGTACGTGTAGTGGCGATTGCGCCGCACGTCGTCAGCCGGCCGGTTGGGCGTCAGCGCCGCGTTGTTCACCAGGATGTGCACGGTGCCGAAGCGTTCGGCCGCCTGGGCGAACATGCGCTGCACAGCGGCGCTGTCCGAGACGTCGCAACACACGGTCAGGCATTCCGAGCCGGCCTCCTCGACCGCGGCGCGCGCCTGCTCGAGACTTGCTTCATTGATGTCGCAGACGACGAGATTGGCGCCGGCTTCGGCCAGGGAGCGCGCCAGGGCGCGGCCGAGGCCCGGGCCTGCGCCCGTGACGAGCGCGACGCGCCCTTCGAGAGGTCTTGTGGATTTCACCATGACGTGCTCCCTGTCTCAGGCCACGCGGCGAAGCGGAGCACCCCGTTCGCCGGACTGACGGTTCGGCGCGTAGCCAATCTTTGCCAGGGTTTCGTCGACGGTCTTGTAGTGCTCGCCGATCTTGTAGATCTCCTTGGCCTGCTTGCCGGTAGCCACTTCGCGATGCATTTCGCGCGAGAGCCGCACCATCTGCTCGACCTGCTGCACGGAGGTCATGCGTTCACCCTTGCGGCCCCAGAGGTTGTCTTCGATGCCCACGCGCACGTGCAGGCCCATGGCGATCGCCATTGCATTCAAGGGCAGGACGCTGCGCATGATGCTTTCGATGGTCAGGACTGCGCCATCAGGGACCCGGCGGATGAACTCCATCATGTTGTAGGGGTTCGGACCGTCCATGCCGCCGCCGATCGCCGCCCAGTTCATGGTCAGGGGGCCGGTGTAGATGCCGCGCCGGATCAGTCGCTCGACCGACTCGAGCTGCCCCACGTCGCCGAGCATGAAGAGCGGCTGAATGCCGTTGGCCTGCAGCCGGCGCAGGTGTTCCTCGACGAAGCCGGGTCCCGAGGGAATGGTCATCTCGCGGTAGGCCTGCTGATAGGCCGGATTCGCAAGGGACGTGTTCGCGACATCGTCCGCGGTCAACAGCTCGCAGATGTTCATCTGGTTGGTGTTGATCGCGATCGTCACCTGGTCGGGCTTCGGCGTGAGTTCCGCGAGCATGTGGCGCGTGTCGTCGCTCAGCCATTGAGCCGCCTCGCTGTCGGTCTCGGGCGCAAACGAAATCGAGCCGCCGACCTGCAGGATCATGTCGGGAACTGCATTGCGCAGACGGGCGAGCAGCTCGTTGAACATCGAAAGGCGCTTGGAGCCCTTGCCGTCCGCCTCGCGGACATGGACGTGCAGGAGCGTGGCGCCGGCGTTGTAGCAGTCCACCGCCTTTTGAACCTGCTCGTCCATCGACACCGGGATGTCGCTGGAGTCGGCGGGAATCCACTCCGGGCCGTAAGGCGCGACCTGGATGACGAGGGGTTGCTGGTTTTCGGGGAGGAGTGAGTCGTCGAGGAATTGCATGGTTGTCTCCGTAGGGAATCGTTGAGTGACGGGTTGAGTATGGTTTTTCCGGATGCCAGGCGATTGACCCGAGGGGACATTTGGATGACCATTCGGGACATCCAAAACAGTCCCTCACGGCCCCGGAGAAATGCACTCCACCATTCGCAGCGCGACCCTGAGCGGCTACCTCGAACTGGCGCGCTCGGTCGGCCTCGATCCCAACCGCCTGATGCGCAAGTGCGGCCTGGATCCTTCGTGCCTTTCGGATCCGGACACGCAAATTGATGCGACAGCGGTGGCAAAGCTGCTCGAAACCTCAGCCGCGGAAAGCCGGGTCGAAGACTTCGGGTTGCGGCTTTCCACGGCCCGGCGCCTGTCGAACCTGGGTCCGTTCAGCCTGGTGGTGCGAGAGGAAACCACGGCACGGCGCGCCCTCGAAACGCTGGGCCGCTATTTGCAGTTGCACAGCGAACTGCTCTCCATCCGCATCGAGGATGCGGGCAATCTCGTGATCC
>NZ_JBFUCI010000644.1:0-2265 GCF_056405335.1 Variovorax sp. P1_H12_2 | reverse complement strand
GTCCAGCAGATCGCGTCGGTCCATCACCGGCGTCGGTTCGCCGAAGGTGAAGGCCTCCATGCGTGCCGACGGGTCGGCAAGCGCTTGTGTGTCCATCAGGAAATCTCCATGAAGCCGCTGTTCGCGGCGGTGATGCCTTCCAACGGCTCGTTGTCGAGCGCATGCATGCAGGCCCAGGCGAGGTCGGCGTGGCCGGTCTCTTCGTTGCGGCCGGCCTCGAAGGTGATGTTTCGGCCGCTGGCCGTGAGGGTCTTGCGGATCGCCAGGAAGGCGTGCGCCAGGTCGACCCAGCCGGCGTCGAACTTCAGGCGCTTCTTGCCGATCACGCTCTTGGCCTTGAGCACCAGGCGTGTCTTGACGTCGAGCGAGTAGTTCAGCGCCTTGGCGGCCGGATAGAACTTGGTCACCAGCTGGTAGACGCCCTGCCCCAGCCCGGTGGTGTCGATGCCGATGAAGTTCACGTTGTAGCGCAGCGTGATCTGCCGGATCGCCTCGGCCTGGGCCTCGAAGTCGAGGCCGCGCCACTGCAGGCGCTCGAGCACCCGGAAGGTGCCGCCGGGCTTCTCGGGCGGCGCGAGCACCACGCAGCCCGCGGTGTCACCGGTATGCGAAGGGTCGTAGCCCACCCACACCGGCCGGTAGCCGAAGGGGCGCGAAGTGAAGGGCTTGTAGTCGTCCCAGTCCACCCACGAGTCGACCATGCAGTGCTGCAACTCCGACATCGGAAACACCGACTGCGTGTCGTCGATGAACCCGCACATCAGCAGGTTCTCGAACTCCTCGGGGTTGTACTCGAGGCGCAGTTCGTCGATGTCGAACAGGTCGCAGCCCCCGGCCATCGCGTCGAGGATCGTGACGATGTTGCGCCACACCTTGTCCTCACCCGTGAAGCCGCTGGCCAGCCGCGCGTGCGACAGGTCGAGCGCAATGCGCTGGTCCTTTGGCCGGCGCTTGTTGAAGCGGTCACCGCTCCAGTAGGCATAGGCCTCGTGCTGGATGCTCGATGGCGTCGAGAAGTAGGTCTTGCGCCACTGCTTGTGCATCGCCATGCCGCTGGCGACCTTGTTGAGCTCCTCGAATCGATGGGTCCAGAAAAACTCGTCGAAGTAGAAGTTGCCGTGATAGCCCTGCGCGGTGCGCGCGTTGGTGCCGAGGAAGTGGATCTGCGCGCCGTTCGACAGCACGATCGGGTCGCCCGTGAGCGCCACGCCGCAGGCCTCGAAGGCGAACTGAGTGATGTACTGCTTGAAGATGTGCGCCTGCGCCTTGCTGGCCGACAGGAAGATCTGGTTGCGGCCGGTCTGGATCGCGTCGGCCAGCGCCTCGCGGGCGAAGTACCAGGTCGCGCCGATCTGCCGCGACTTCAGGATCATGCGCGTGCGCTGGTCGGCATTTCGCAGCCAGATCTTCTGGTGCCCGAAGAGCGAATCACGGAAGGCGTCGAGCAGCTGCGCCGACTGGTCCTCGTCGAACACGTTGCGCTGCGGCTTCTTCTTCGGTGCCCTGTTGCGCCGCTCGATCGCCGGGTTGAGGTCAGCCTCCTTGCCTGTGGCCTGGTACTTGTGGACGCGCGCAAGCCGCTCGATCTGCCGGCCCAGCAGATCGATCTCCTTGAAGTCGCCGCCGGTCTTGCCGTCCTTGACGATGAGCTGCACCAGGCGCGCCTCGAGCGCCCCCTCGACCCGCTCGACCGGTTGCGCGTTGTCCCATTGCTCGGCATCCTTCCAGCCGTGCACTGTCGTCCGCGCAAGTCCGAGCAACTCCGCGATCGACGACACGCGCCACCCCTGCCAGTAGAGATGCCGCGCCTCGCGACGCTTCGCGGGCCCCGGCGCGGCGGCCGCCTCGGGCTTCTTCAGTTCGGCATCGGTGGTGGTCGGCATGGCCCCGAGGCTATGAGTGCGAACCGGGATTTGCGACAGGGCCGCGCCACTTCGGTTTGTAGATCGCCGATCTACAAGTGAATTGCGTTGAGCCGCACGCGGGGTGCGCGGACCATCGGGCCACAGCCCTCAACCGCACAACACCCATGGCCCAGAAATCCAAGTTCTTCCGCGTCGCCGTCGACGGCGCCACCACCGACGGTCGCACCATCGACCGCAGCTGGATCGAGCAGATGGCGCGCAACTTCGACCCCCAGAAATACGGTGCCCGCATCTGGCTCGAGCACATCCGCGGCATCTACCCCGACAGCGACTTCCGCGCCTACGGCGACGTCACCGCGCTCAAGGCCGAGGACGTGACCATCGACGGCAAGAAGAAGCT
>NZ_JBFUCI010000643.1:0-2277 GCF_056405335.1 Variovorax sp. P1_H12_2 | reverse complement strand
TCACTTTGTTGCCTGCGGGCAACTCTGTGCCGAATGCGTTCCTGAAGCAGATGGGGCCTTCGGACTCGCCACCGCTGGGCGGTCGTGGTCTTTTCCTCATCCGGCTGCGGATCAAGCCACAATCGCGATCTCTCCAAATCTGGGAGAAATCCATGAATGCGATCCATCGCGCCCGTCGCTTCATCGAACGAAATCCGAACGGACAGTCCGCAGTGGTACTTTCGCAGTTGGTGCTGGCGCTCGAATCTGACCGCAGCTTCGAGCTTGCATCCCTGTATGAACTCGACTTCGACATGTTCGACCTCGCCGTCGAGATCCTGAAAGAGTGGCGACTTGATCGCTACTACGCCGGCAAAGCCAGGYTGTTCGATCTTTCGCTTCAGATGTCGCCCCTTGAGGGGATCGACGTGYCGCTCACGGGACAAGCGAGCTGATCGCCGCGGCGTGGCCCGGGCGTCGCGCCTGACCTCGGCGCGACGCTCACAAGAAGCTTTCAATTCAAGTGCGCGAGATCCCGGACGTCCGCGCGCACCGCCGCCCTGTCGACTGCGCGCAACGGCAAATTGGCCAGCAGCTCCAGACGGCGCCGCAGGGAGTACAGCGTTTGAATCGCGGCGTGAGCCGCCTGTTCGGCGTTGACGATGGCGGCCACATCCTCATAGGGCCACAACGCCGCGTTCGGCTGACCTGGCCACCGAGGCTGCAACAGCTCGATGGATGCGTCCAGCGCAATGACGAGGTCCGCCCGCGGTGCGCCCGAGCGGGTGAACTCGTCCCAACTGCGCAAGGCGGTGTGCGGCAGTGGAATGCTGGCGCTGGTCAGCGCACCCAGGGCAGCCGGGTGGACCGAATGGGCGATCTCGCCCGGGCGGCCACAGGAATGCACGGAAAAGCGCTGACTCAGATGGAGCAGGCAGGCTTCAGCCAGGATGCTGCGCAAGGAGTTTCGTCGCGAAACAAAAACAACACAGATCTTCTGCATGGACTCTCAGATTGTCCACCGACTGTGCACCGACGCGGCATCCCCGAACAACAGTTTTTCGAACAAGGGCTCCCTGTCTCGGCCTCGTTGCCGTACTGGCGAACCGACGGTATTTCGACCATCATCAAAGCGTCACTTTTCGAGAGTACGCTGCGTGCGGACGGTCTGCTGGCGCTGGTAGAGGTTGCTTCGGCGCCCGCCCTTTCCGGGTGGGTCCTCGATGCCGGCGACCGCCCCCCACTGCAGCCAGATGAAGACACGACCCATGATCACGCTTTCCAGATTCGCCTCCGCCGGCCTGATCGCCGCGGCATTCGCGCAAGTTCCGGCCCTGGCCCAGGAAGCCGCCACCGGCGCCGGCGCCAGCTTCCCGGCGCCGCTGTATTCGAAGTGGGCCGCCGATTTCAACAARGCCACCGGCGCCAAGATCAACTACCAGTCGGTCGGCTCGGGCGCCGGCCTCAAGCAGATCGAYGCCAAGACGGTCGAYTTCGGCGCCTCCGACATGCCGCTGASCGACGAAGAGCTCAAGACCAAGGGGCTSGTGCAGTTCCCGACCGTCATCGGCGGCGTGATCCCGGTGGTCAACATCCAGGGCATCAAGCCGGGCGAGCTCAAGCTCAGCGGCCAGGTCATCGGCGACATCTACCTGGGCAAGATCGCCAAGTGGAACGATCCGGCCATCAAGGCGCTGAACCCCTCGCTGGCGCTGCCGGACGCCGCCATCGCGCCGGTCCGCCGCGCCGACGGTTCGGGCACCACCTTCCTGTTCACCAACTACCTGAGCAAGGTCAACCCCGACTGGAAGGCCAAGGTCGGCGACGGCACGGCGGTCAACTGGCCKRCCGGCGCCGGCGGCAAGGGCAACGAAGGCGTCGCGGCCTTCGTGAACCGGCTGCCGAACTCGATCGGCTACGTCGAGTACGCCTACGTCAAGCAGAACAAGATGACGTACGCGCAGATGCAGAACCAGGCCGGCAACTTCGTCTCGCCGGACGACGATGCCTTCAAGGCGGCGGCGGCAGGTGCCGACTGGTCGAAGAGCTTCTACCAGGTGCTGACCRACCAGCARGGCAAGGATTCGTGGCCGATCACCGGCGCCACCTTCATCCTGATGCACAAGCTGCAGGACAAGCCGGYGCAGGCCACGACCACGCTCAAGTTCTTCGACTGGGCCTACAAGAACGGCGACAAGACCGCCGGCGACCTCGACTACGTGCCGATGCCCGACAAGGTCAAGGGCGCGATCGCCACCGCCTGGGGCGAGATCAAGGACGCGTCGGGCAAGCCGATCC
>NZ_JBFUCI010000642.1:0-2299 GCF_056405335.1 Variovorax sp. P1_H12_2 | reverse complement strand
GGATGTGGCCTTCGCCGGCCAGCAGGCCCGAGGTGGCGTCGAGTCCGATCCAGCCCGCCCCCGGCAGGTAGACCTCGCACCAGGCATGCAGGTCGGTGAAGTCGACCGTGGTGCCGCTCGGGCCGTCGAGCGCCTTGACGTCGGGCGTGAGCTGGATCAGGTAGCCCGACACGAAGCGCGCCGCCAGGCCGCAGTGGCGCAGCAGCTGCACCAGCAGCCAGCCGGAGTCGCGGCAGGAGCCCGAGCCGTTGGTCAGCGTCTCCTCGGGCGTCTGCACGCCGGGTTCCATGCGGATCAGGTAGTTGACGTCCTGCTGCACCTGCTGGTTGATGCCGACCAGGAAGTCGATGGTGCGCTGTGCCTTGCGGTCGACCTTCTCGAGGTAGGCCTGCACCAGCGGCGTGGCCGCGTCGGCCACCAGGTAGGGCGCCAGCTCCTGCGCCTGCGCCTCGGTGTACTCGAAAGGGAAGTTCTCGGCCTGGGGCTCGAGGAAGAAATCGAAGGGGTTGTAGACCGCCATCTCGACCACGAGGTCGACCGTGACCTTGAATTCGCGCGTCTTCTCGGGGAACACCAGTCGCGCCTGGTAGTTCGCGAACGGGTCCTGCTGCCAGTTGACGAAGTGCTCTTCGGGCTCGACCCGCAGCGAGTACGAGATCACGTTGCTGCGGCAATGCGGCGCCGGACGCAGGCGGACCACCTGGGGGCCGAGTTGCACCGGACGGTCGTACTTGTAGTGGGTGACGTGGTGTAGGGCGGCGTGGATGGACATTGTTTCTCGGTGCGTCGAGGATGCCTCGGGATGAGTCGCATACTAGCCGACACAGAAAGCAATTTGCGCGCCAAAGAAGCGCACAAGGGAGTGAGTTGCAGATGGAATCGGGAGTCGTCTCGTGACGGCCGGGCGGCGGACGCGCGCCCTGGCGGTCTTCGCCGCGATGGCGGGCTCGGTGCTCGGCGCTGCGCTGCAGCTGCAGCAGGCGGCGCTGTGGCACTGGGCGTTCTATGCGGGCCTGCTCACGCTGGCCGCGTGCGGCTGGCTGGGGCTCGGTGCGCTGCGCTGGCCATCGGCGCTGTGGCTGCCGGCGGCGCTGCTGCTGGGCGCGATGGCCGGTGGCGGCTCGGCGGGCTGGCGCGCCGCGGCCTACTCGGCCGGCGCCCTGTCGCCCGCCATCGAGGGACGCGATCTGCTGGTGGAGGGCCGGGTCGCGAGCATGCCCCAGCTTGGCGCCGGCGCGACCCGGTTCGCGTTCGAGCTCGAGTCGGCGCGCTGGGTCCAGGCGGCGGACGCCGGCGACGGCCCGCCGCCGCAGGTGCCATCGCGCGTCTCGCTGGGCTGGTACGACACGTCCACGGGCCCTTGGGCGCGTCCGGCCGAGGAGGCCGTCAAGCCGGCGCCGCTGCACGCGGGCGAGCGCTGGCGCTTCGCGGTGCGGCTGCGGGCGCCGCATGGCAGCCTCAACCCGCATGGTTTCGACCATGAGCTTCGCCTGTGGGAGCAGGGCGAGCACGCGACCGGCCAGGTCCGCACCGGGGCCCGCGATCCCGCGCCGGAGCGCCTGGGCTCGACCTGGCGCCATCCGGTCGAGCGCTTGCGCGAATCGGTGCGCGATGCCGCTTTCGAGCGTATCGACGACCCGCGCCGGGCCGGCGTGGTCGCGGCGCTGGTCACGGGCGACCAGAACGCGATCGAGCGCACCGACTGGGACGTCTTCCGCGCCACCGGTGTCGCCCACCTGATGTCGATCTCCGGCCTCCACATCACGATGTTCGCCTGGCTCGCCACCGCGCTCGTCGGCGCCTTGTGGCGCCGCAGCGGCCGCCTGATGCTGCGCTGGCCGGCGCAGCATGCCGCGCTGGTCGGGGGCGTGCTCCTGGCCGCGCTCTATGCGGTGTTCAGCGGCTGGGGCGTGCCTTCGCAGCGCACCGTGCTGATGCTCACCGCCATCGGGCTGCTTCGCTTCACGGGCCGGCGCTGGCCCTGGCCCTTCGTCTGGCTCTTCGCCTGCGCCGTCGTGGTCGCGGCCGACCCCTGGGCCCTGATGCAGGCGGGCTTCTGGCTGAGCTTCGTCGCCGTCGGCGTGCTGTTCGCCTCCGACGGCGCGGCGCCCGCCGACGCGCCGGCAGGCCTCGCCGGGCGCCTGCTGCGCCTGCTGCGCGAGCAATGGGTCGTGACGCTGGCGCTGACGCCGCTCACGCTGCTGCTGTTCCAGCAGGTCTCGGCCGTCGGCCTGCTGGCCAACGCGATCGCGATTCCCTGGGTCACGCTGGTCGTGACGCCGCTGGCGATGCTCGGCGT
>NZ_JBFUCI010000641.1:0-2354 GCF_056405335.1 Variovorax sp. P1_H12_2 | reverse complement strand
GGAGAAGAGTCTCGAACTCTCGACCTCAACCTTGGCAAGGTTGCGCTCTACCAACTGAGCTATTCCCGCGTTTCGAGCCTCGAATTATATAGCAATTTTTCGAGGCCCCGCAACTCTCGAAGCTCAATGCTTCACTGAACCTTCCACCGGCGTCGCTGCGCGCTGCTTGGCCAGTTMGGCCACCGCAGCCGCAGAGGCGGCAACCTCCTCGTCGGACAACGGCGTCGGCATCTTCTCCAGGGCGATCTCGAGCACCTTGTCGATCCACTTCACGGGCACGATCTCGAGGCCGTTCTTCACGTTCTCCGGGATGTCCTGCAGGTCCTTGGCGTTCTCTTCCGGAATCAGCACCGTCTTGATGCCGCCGCGCAACGCCGCCAGCAGTTTTTCCTTCAGGCCGCCGATCGCCGTGACCTCGCCGCGCAGCGTGATCTCGCCGGTCATGGCGACGTCGCCGCGCACCGGGATGCCGGTCAGCGCCGAGACGAAGGCGGTGGTCATCGCCGCGCCTGCGCTCGGGCCGTCCTTGGGCGTCGCACCATCGGGCACGTGGATGTGGATGTCGCGCTTCTCGAACACTTCATCCTTGATGCCGAGCCGGCGGGCACGGCTGCGCACCACGGTGCGCGCCGCTTCCACCGATTCCTTCATCACGTCGCCGAGCGATCCGGTGCGGCTGATCACGCCCTTGCCGGGCATGGTCACCGCCTCGATCGTGAGCAGGTCGCCGCCGACCTCGGTCCACGCGAGGCCCACCACCTGGCCGACCTGGCTCTGCTTCTCGGCCAGGCCGAAGCTGTACTTGCGCACGCCGAGGAAGTCGTTGAGGTTCGCGCCGGTGACCAGCACCTTGGGCTCCATCTTCTTCAGCAGCAGGCCCTTGACCACCTTGCGGCAGATCTTCGAGAGCTCGCGCTCGAGCGAGCGCACGCCGGCCTCACGGGTGTAGTAGCGCACGATGTCGCGCACCGCTTCCTCGTTGATCAGCAGCTCTTCTTCCTTCACGCCGTTGTTCTTCATCTGCTTGGGCAGCAGGTACTTCAGCGCGATGTGGGTCTTCTCGTCCTCGGTGTAGCCCGCCAGGCGGATCACTTCCATCCGGTCCAGCAGGGCCGGCGGGATGTTCATCGAGTTCGAGGTGGCGACGAACATCACGTCGGAGAGGTCGAAGTCGACCTCGACGTAGTGGTCGCCGAAAGTGTGGTTCTGCTCGGGGTCGAGCACCTCGAGCAGCGCGCTCGACGGGTCGCCGCGGAAGTCGGTGCCCAGCTTGTCGATCTCGTCGAGCAGGAACAGCGGGTTGCGCGTGCCGACCTTGTTCAGGCTCTGCAGCACCTTGCCCGGCAGTGCGCCGATGTAGGTGCGGCGATGACCGCGGATCTCGGCCTCGTCACGCATGCCGCCCAGCGCCATGCGGGTGTACTTGCGGCCGGTCGCCTTCGCGATCGACTGCCCGAGCGAGGTCTTGCCGACGCCCGGAGGGCCGACCAGGCACAGGATCGGCGCCTTGACCTTGTCGACGCGCTGCTGCACCGCGAGATATTCCAGGATGCGGTCCTTGACCTTCTCGAGGCCGTAGTGATCCTCGTTGAGCACCGCTTCGGCGTTCGCGAGGTCGTGCTTGATCTTGGTCTTCTTGCTCCAGGGCAGGCCGATCAGCACGTCGATGTAGTTGCGCACCACGGTGGCCTCGGCCGACATCGGCGACATCAGCTTGAGCTTCTTGAGCTCGCTCTCGGCCTTCTTGAGCGCGTCCTTGGGCATCTTGGCGAGCTTGATCTTCTTCTCGATCTCCTCGATGTCCGCGCCCTCCTCGCCCTCGCCGAGCTCCTTCTGGATCGCCTTGACCTGCTCGTTCAGGTAGAAGTCGCGCTGGTTCTTTTCCATCTGGCGCTTCACGCGGCCGCGGATCTTCTTGTCGACGTTGAGGATGTCGACCTCGCGCTCGAGCTGGCCGAACAGGTTCTCGAGCCGGGCCTTGATGTCGTCCAGGTCGAGCACCGCCTGCTTGTTGTCGAGCTTGAGCGGCAGGTGCGCCGCGATGGTGTCGGCCAGCCGGCCCGGATCGTCGATGCTCGAGATCGAGGTCAGTATCTCGGGCGGGATCTTCTTGTTGAGCTTCACGTACTGGTCGAACTGCTGCATCACGGCACGGCGCAGCGCCTCGACCTCGGTGCCCTTCTGGGCCGCCGCCTCGGCCGCCTCGACCGGCGTCACGTTGGCCGAGAAATGGGTCTCGCCGTCGTCGATGCGGTTCACGCGGGCGCGTTGCTGGCCCTCGACCAGCACTATCACCGTGCCGTCGGGCAGCTTCAGCATCTGCAGGATGGTCGAGATGCAGCCGACCTCGAACA
>NZ_JBFUCI010000640.1:0-2355 GCF_056405335.1 Variovorax sp. P1_H12_2 | reverse complement strand
CGGCGGCGGCGGTGGTGGCGGCTACGGTGGTGGTGGTGGTGGTGGCGGCAACCGCAGCGGCGGTGGCGGCTACGGCGGCGGCGGCGGTGGCCGCGGCGGCTACTAAGCCCTCCCCAGCTTCAAGCAAAAAAGGCTCCTTCGGGAGCCTTTTTCGTTGGCGCGCCAGCGCTCGGTACGTGGAAGTCCGTACAGTGCTGGTCAGCCCACCGTCAGGCGCTGGCGACGACCCTCGAGGCAACTTCAACGAGGATCGAGACAATGCGCATCAAGAGTCAGGCCGACTTCTATTCAGGAGTCATGTTCGCAGCGGTGGGGGCGGCGTTTGCCATCGGCGCCACCACCTACAACATCGGCGATGGGGCCCGCATGGGGCCCGGCTACTTCCCGCTCATGCTGGGCATCCTGCTGGCTGTCCTTGGCGCCCTTGTCATGTTCCAGTCGCTGGTGGTCGAGACGGTCGACGGCGACCCGATCGGCAAATGGGCCTGGAAGCCGCTGTTCTTCGTCATCGTGGCCAACCTCGCCTTCGGCGTGTTGCTGGGCGGACTGCCGAGCATCGGCGTGCCGGCCATGGGCATGATCATCGCGATCTACGCGCTGACCATCATCTCCAGCCTCGCGGGCGAGCACTTCAAGCTGCGCGACGTGCTGGTTCTCTCGACCATCCTGGCGGCAGGCAGCTACGTGGCGTTCATCTGGGCGCTCAAGTTGCAGATCCAGGTCTGGCCCACCTTCATTTCGGGCTGAGGACACCGCCATGGAACTGTTTCACAACCTCGCGATCGGCTTCGGCGTCGCCTTCACCTTCACCAACCTGCTGTACTGCCTGGTCGGCTGTATCCTGGGCACGCTGATCGGCGTGCTGCCGGGCATCGGCCCGGTCGCCACCATCGCGATGCTGCTGCCCGCGACCTACGCGCTGCCGCCGGTGTCGGCCCTCATCATGCTGGCCGGCATCTACTACGGCGCCCAGTACGGCGGCTCCACCACCGCCATCCTGGTCAACCTGCCGGGCGAATCGTCCTCGGTCGTGACCTGCATCGACGGCTACCAGATGGCGCGACAGGGGCGAGCGGGGCCTGCGCTGGCCGCGGCCGGCCTGGGTTCGTTCTTCGCCGGCTGCGTCGGCACGCTGATCCTGGCGGCCTTCGCGCCGCCGCTGACCGAGCTGGCGTTCAAGTTCGGCCCGGCCGAGTACTTCTCGCTGATGGTGCTGGGCCTGATCGGCGCCGTGGTGCTGGCCTCGGGCTCGCTGCTCAAGGCGGTCGCGATGATCGTGCTGGGCCTGCTGCTCGGCATCGTCGGCACCGACGTCAATTCGGGCGTGGCGCGCTTCAGCTTCGACATTCCTGAACTCACCGACGGCATCGGCTTCGTCGTGATCGCGATGGGCGTGTTCGGCTACGGCGAAATCATCGGCAACCTGTCGCAGCCCGACGAGGAGCGCGAGGTGTTCACCTCCGAGGTCAAGGGCCTGTGGCCGACCAAGGACGACTTCAAGCGCATGACGCCCGCGGTGCTGCGCGGCACGGCGCTGGGCTCGGCGCTCGGCATCCTGCCCGGCGGCGGTGCGCTGCTGGCTTCGTTCGCGGCCTATGCGCTCGAGAAGAAGATCCGCATGCGGCCCGGCGAAGTACCCTTCGGCAAGGGCAACATCCGCGGCGTGGCATCGCCCGAGTCGGCCAACAACGCCGGCGCCCAGACCTCCTTCATCCCGCTGCTGACGCTTGGCATCCCGCCCAACGCGGTGATGGCGCTGATGGTCGGCGCGATGACGATCCACAACATCCAGCCCGGCCCGCAGGTGATGACCAGCAACCCGGAGCTGTTCTGGGGCCTGATCGCCTCGATGTGGATCGGCAACGCGATGCTGATCATCCTGAACCTGCCGCTGATCGGCATGTGGATCAAGCTGCTGACGGTGCCCTACAAGTTCCTGTTCCCGGCGATCGTGCTGTTCTGCGCMATCGGCGTGTACTCGACCAACAACAACACCTTCGACATCTGGATGGTGGCGGCCTTCGGCTTCATCGGCTATCTGTTCATCAAGCTCCGGACCGAGCCGGCGCCGCTGCTGCTGGGCTTCATCCTGGGGCCGATGATGGAAGAGAACCTGCGCCGTGCGCTGCTGCTGTCGCGCGGCACGTGGAGCGTGTTCGTGACGCGGCCGCTGTCGGCCGGGTTGCTGGTGGCGGCCTGCCTGCTGCTCGGGATCGTGCTGCTGCCGTCGATCAAGGCGAAGCGGGAAGAAGCCTTCGTCGAAGAATAAGCCGGCCCCGCCCCGGGGGGTGCCGTGCCCCCCGGAGGCTGTGTTCTCAGGCGTTGCGCTCGACGATGAAGCTCACGACGGTGGTG
>NZ_JBFUCI010000639.1:0-2358 GCF_056405335.1 Variovorax sp. P1_H12_2 | reverse complement strand
AGATGCCGCCGGTCTCCATCAGGTTGCCGGCCAGGATGAAGAAGGGAATGGCGGCGAGCGGAAACTTGTTGATCGCGTTGAACATCTCCTTGACGGAGATCAGCATGTTCGCGCTGGAGGCCTGGATGCCGAGCACCGAGGCCAGGCCGATGGAAACGGCGACGGAGATGGTGAGTGCGAAGCACACCACCATGGTCGTGATCATCACGGGGGTCATTGAGCGGTTTCCAGTTCGTTGCGCTTCGGGTCGATCAGGTTGGCGATGATGCCGATCACGCAGAACAGCCCGCCCACCGGCAGCGCCAGGTAGGCCCAGAACATAGAGACCGATTCGAGGCCGGCCATCGACTGCACGCTGCCGCGCTGCGCGTAATCCCAGCCCCACCAGATGATGACCGCGATCAGGGTCAGCGCGGCCAGGCACACCACCCAGTCGAGCACGCGGCGGACTTTCGGTGGACTCCAGCGGTAGAGCACGTCGACGCTGACCATCGCGCCCTCGCGGAAGGCGGTCGGGATGCCCAGGAAAACCATCCAGATCAGGCTGATGCGGATCAGGATCTCGGACCATTCGGCCGGTTGTTCGAGCACGAAGCGGGTGACGATCTGGAACACGCCGAGGGCGGAGGCGACCACCAGCATGAAGCAGGCGATCGCCATCGCCAGGCCGGTGGTCCAGCGGTCGAGTGCGAGGAAGGCGGATTTCATGAGCGCATCAGGGTTCGGACAAAAAAACGCCCGCCAGCGCAGGCTGTGCGGGCGCGTGCGGCCGCGAGAAGTTTCGCGGCGGCGGGTTACTTGACGTCGCGGATCTTGTCCAGGTTGGCCTTGCCGAACTGCTTCTCGAAGTCGGCGTTGACCGGCGCCAGCGCGGCCACGAACTTGGCCTTGTCGACGTTGTCGATGACGGTCATGCCCTTGGCGCGCAGGTCGGCCACGCCCTTGGCATCGTCTTCGTCGACGCGGGCCCGGTTGGCCTTGATGCCTTCCTTGGCGGCATCGAGGAAGGCCTGCTTGTCGGCGGCGCTGAGCTTGTCGAAGGTGCCCTTGCTCATCAGGAAGATGCAGGGCGAGTAGACGTGGCCGGTCAGCGTGAGGTGCTTCTGCACCTGGTCGAACTTGGCCGAGATGATCACGGGCAGCGGGTTCTCCTGGCCGTCGACCGTGCCCTGCTGGAGCGCGGTGAACACCTCGGGGAAGGCCATCGGCGTGGTGATGATGCCGAAGCCCTTGTAGGCCGCGATGTGCACCGGGTTCTCCATGGTGCGCATCTTCAGGCCCTTGAGGTCCTCGGGCGCCTTCACGTCGCGCTTGCTGTTGGTCATGTGGCGGAAGCCGTTCTCGCCCCAGCCCAATGCCTTGAAGCCCTTGGCGTCGAACTTGACCAGCATGTCCTGGCCGATCGGGCCGTCGAGCACCGCGCGGGCGTGCGCCTTGTCGCGGAACAGGAAGGGCACGTCGAGGATCTTGGTCTCGGGCACGAAGTTCGGCACCGGGCCGGTCGACGAGAAGGCGAGTTCCTGGGTGCCGAGCTGCACCGCTTCGATGGATTCACGCTCGCCACCCAGCGAGCCGTTGTAGAAGGTCTCGACCTTGTAGCGGCCATTGGTGCGCTTCGCGACTTCCTTCGCGAAGGTGTCGATGGCGACGCCCTGGTGCGAGTTCTGCGAGGTCGAGATGCTGATCTTCATCGTCGTCTGCGCAAGGGCCGCGCTCGCGATGCCAAAGCCGAGGACCAGGCCTGCGGCCAGTTGGCTCAATTTCATGGGGGAGTCTCCTGAGTGGAAAAGAGTGCGGACCCAGGGCCGCAAGGCAACCTGCGACTATGCCGCAATAGCGAGCTTCACTGCGTCGGGATTTTCACGGACGTAGTCGCGGATCACCGTCTCGAAGCTGGCGTCGGCCTGCAGGCCGAGCGCGGCGGCGCGCGCGGTTTCGAAGTGCCCGGGCCAGGACTTCACGATGCGCCGGATCGACGGGTCGGGCGTGCGGTCGAGCAGGGCGGTGGCGGCCGGGCCGGCCACGCGCGCCAGCGCCGCCGCCATCTCGCCCACCGTGGTGGCGAGCGAGGGCAGGTTGAGCGCAGTGCGCGGGCCCCATTCGGCATCGCTGGCCTCGGCGGCGCGCAGCAGGCCCTCGATGGTGCGCGCCGGCGAGGCGATCGCCACCGGCGTGTCGTCGGCGACCGGGCAGGCGGCGGGCAGGCCCGCCAGGGGCTCGCGGATCATGCCGCTGAAGAAGCCGGAGGCGGCGCCGTTGGGGCGGCCCGGCCGCACGCTCACCGTCATGAGTCGGACGCTGCGGCCGCGGATGAAGCCCTTGCGCGTGTAGTCCGCCACCAACTGCTCGGCGCTCGGC
>NZ_JBFUCI010000638.1:0-2366 GCF_056405335.1 Variovorax sp. P1_H12_2 | reverse complement strand
CGTGCCGCGCAGTGGAGCATGGACACCGGCTACGTCGCGGTCTCCCCGGCCGCGTACGAGACCGACACGCTGCGCAAGTACGGCCGCGACTTCCCCGCCGCGCTGGTGGCGCGCGACCAGCTGCCGGTGTCGGTGGCCGAGTTCTCCACCCATGACAACCAGCGCGTGACCAAGGCCCTGAACGACGGCCTCCAGGCCGCGCTGACCGGCAGCAAGACGCCCGCCCAGGCGATGCAGGACGCGCAGCGCGAAGCCGATCGCATCCTGCGTTCGTTCAAGTAGGCCGGGGCGCCGGCCACGCCATGACGCACCCCGGCAACACCGCCTCGCGCAACGCCGTCCATGCGTGGCTGCTGCTGTTGCCGGCGTTGCTGCTGCTGGTCGCGTTCACGCACTGGCCGGCGGTGTCGACGCTGGTCGACAGCTTCTTCTCGACCCCCAAGGGCAAGCGCCCGAGCGTCTGGGTCGGGCTCGAGAACTACGCCGTCATGACCGGCGACCCGGTGTTCTGGAAGGCGGTGCGCAACAACCTCTGGTTCGCGGGCGCGACCATCCCGCTGTCGATCGCGCTGGCGCTGGTGATGGCGCTCTGGGTCAACGAGCGGATCGCGGGCCGCGCTTTCCTGCGCATGGCCTATTTCACGCCGACCGTGCTGCCGATGATCGCGGTGGCCAACATCTGGCTCTTCTTCTACACCCCGCAGTACGGCCTGCTCGAGCAGATCACCGGGGCGCTCGGCCTGCCCTCTCACAACTGGCTCGGCAGCCCCTCGACCGCGCTCGGCGCGGTGACGCTGGTCGCGATCTGGAAGGAAGCCGGCTTCTTCATGATCTTCTACCTGGCGGCGCTGCAGACGCTCAACCCGAGCCTGCGCGAGGCGGCGGCGATCGAGGGCGCCTCGCGCTGGTACTTCTTCCGCCGCGTGCAATGGCCGCTCCTGATGCCCACCACGCTGTTCGTGCTGGTCAACGCCTTCATCAACGCCTTCCGGATGGTCGACCACCTGTTCGTGCTGACGCGCGGGGGCCCGGACAATACCTCGATCCTGCTGCTCTATCACCTCTACGAGGTCGGATTCAGCTTCTGGGACACGGCCTACGCCTCGGCGATCACGGTGGTGCTGGTGGTGGTGCTGGCGGGCATCGCGCTGTTCCAGTTCTTCGTGCTCGACAGGAAGGTCCACTACAAATGAGCGCCGCCGCTCCGGCCCAGCGCCTCGCCTACAACGAGCCCACGCTGCTCGACACGCTGGCCGCCTGGTGGCTCGCGCTGCTGTGGATCCTGCCGCTGGCCTACGCGGTGTGGACCGCCTTCCATCCGGCCGAGTACTCGACCCGCTTCGCGCTGCTGGCGCCCCTCACGCTCGACAACTTCCGCCGCGCCTGGGAGGCGGCGCCCTTCGCGCGCTACTTCCTCAACACCACCCTGCTCGTCGCGATGGTGCTGGCGGTGCAGCTCGTGCTGGGCACGCTGGCGGCCTATGCCTTCGCGCGCTACGAATTCAGGGGCCGCGGCATCGCCTTCGCGCTGGTGCTGGTCCAGCTGATGATCATGCCGGACATCCTGCTGGTCGAGAACTACAAGACCATGGCCCGGCTCGGCCTGGTCGACACGCTGCTGGCCATCGGGCTGCCCTACTTCGCCTCGGCCTTCGCGATCTTCCTGCTGCGCCAGACCTTCATGGGCATCCCGAAGGAGCTCGACGAGGCCGCCCGGGTCGAGGGCGCCGGCGCCCTGCAGATCCTGTGGCGCGTCTACGTGCCGCTGGCCCGCCCGGTCTATACCGCATTCGCCCTGGTGTCAGTGAGCTTTCACTGGAACAATTTCCTCTGGCCGCTGATCATCACGAACAGCGTCAACGCGCGGCCGCTGACGGTCGGGCTGCAGGTGTTCTCCTCGGTCGACCAGGGGGTCGACTGGTCGGTGATCACCGCCGCCACCCTGATGACCTCGGCGCCGCTGCTGATCGCGTTCCTGCTCTTTCAGCGTCAGTTCGTGCAGAGCTTCATGAGGGCCGGCATCAAATGAAACTCGTGACCTGGAACACCCAATGGTGCTGCGGCCTCGACGGCGTCGTGAGCCCCCAGCGCATCGTCGATGGCGCGCGCGCGATGGGGGATTTCGACGTCCTGTGCCTCCAGGAGATCGCCTCGGGCTTCGGCGCCATGGCAGGCAGCCCCGGCGACCAGCCGGCCGAGCTGCAGGCGCTGCTGCCGGGCTTCCAGCTCTTCTTCGGCGCCGCGGTCCATGACTTCGATGCCGACGAYGGCCGGCCGATGCGATTCGGCAACCTGATCGCCACGCGGCTGCCGGTGGCGCATGTGCAGCATCACGTCCTGCCCTGGCCGGCCGACCCGTCCGTGAC
>NZ_JBFUCI010000637.1:0-2369 GCF_056405335.1 Variovorax sp. P1_H12_2 | reverse complement strand
GGACGAGGCCGACCATGCCGAAATCGAATGCGCCGACGTCGTGCATCGGGTCGATCACGGCATCACCGGTATCGAAGGCCAGCCGGTCGTGGTCGCCGTGCGGCCCGAGAAGATCCAACTGGGCACGGAGCCGCCGGACGATGACCGCAACAGGGTCCAAGGGGTCGTCAAGGCCCTTTCCTACTTCGGTGGCTACACCCTGTACCACCTCGAATTGCCAAGCGGCGCCGTGCTCAAGGTCAACGTCGAGAACGCCACCCGGCATCGGGAAGGCGCTCCGGTGCCGGGGGACAGGGTCTGGGCCCACTGGCTGCCGACCTCCCAGGTCGTCCTGAAAAACTGATGAAACACGCCCAAGCCGACCGCGGCGGCTTGCCCGGTTGGAAAACGCTCATGCGAGGGCGGCGCCTTGTGATCGGCGTGCCCTATTTCTGGCTGCTGGCTTTCTTCCTGTTGCCGTTTCTCATTGTCCTGCGCATCAGCTTCGCCGAGATGGACGGCGCCACGATCAGCAGCCTGTTCGCGTACGCMGATCAGGAACTGGTCGTGAGGCTCAAGCTCCAGAACTACGCGACCATCTTCCAGGACAACCTCTACCTGGCGACCTATGGGCGGTCGCTGATGTACGCTGGCATCACGACCCTGATCTGCCTCGTGATCGGCTATCCGTTCGCGTACTTCATGGCGCGCGCCTCCACCGCCCTGCAGCCGTTGCTGCTGATGGCCGTGATGCTGCCGTTCTGGACCAGCTTCCTGTTGCGGGTCTACGCCTGGAAAGGGCTGCTGGATGCGCAGACCGGCTGGGTCGGAAGGCTGCTCATCCACCTCCGTGCCGACCAGTTGCTCTACCCATTGGGGCTGATCCCGGCGCCGGGCGAGTTCATGTACAGCCCATTTTCGCTCGTGCTGGGCATGGTCTACACCTACTTGCCCTTCATGCTGCTGCCGCTGTATGCCACGCTGTCCAAGCTGGACTTGCAGTTGCTCGAAGCCGCGCAGGACCTGGGGGCCACGCCCTGGCAGGCGTTCTGGCGGGTCACGGTGCCGCTGTCCAGGAGCGGGATCATCGCGGGCGCGATG
Source organism: Variovorax sp. P1_H12_2 (assembly GCF_056405335.1). Taxonomy (NCBI): domain Bacteria; kingdom Pseudomonadati; phylum Pseudomonadota; class Betaproteobacteria; order Burkholderiales; family Comamonadaceae; genus Variovorax; species Variovorax sp. P1_H12_2. Next base: position 1,289 of record NZ_JBFUCI010000637.1, on the reverse strand, counting down.
CTGGTCTTCATTCCCTGCGTGGGCGAGTATGTGATCCCGGAACTCCTGGGCGGGCCGGAAACGCTGATGATCGGCCGCGTGCTCTGGGACGAGTTCTTCTCCAACAACGACTGGCCGCTGGCTTCGGGCGTCGCGGTCGTGATGGTGCTGCTCATCATCGTGCCGCTGGCGATCTTCAACAACAGCCAGGCGAAGGTGGCGCGTTCATGATCGTCACGTCCGCAGGCCGCTGGACCAGCCGCATCTGGCTGACGCTGGGGCTGGTCTTCCTCTACCTGCCGATCGCGGCGCTGGTCGTTTTCAGCTTCACCGATTCCCCGGTGCCGAACGTCTGGGCCGGCTTCAGCCTGCGCTGGTACGCCAAGCTCGCCGGCGACGAGGAAATTCGATCGGGGCTTTTTCTTTCGCTCAGGGTCGCCGCGGCCACCGCGAGCGCCGCCGTCGTGCTGGGGACCCTCGCTGCCTTTGCGCTGGAACGCTTTGCGCGGTTCAAGGGGCGCGCCTTCTTTTCCGGCATGGTCAGCGCCCCGCTGGTGATGCCGGAAGTGATCGTCGGCCTGTCGCTGCTGCTGATGCTCGTTTCGATCCAGCGCCTCTTCGGTTTTCCGGAGCGCGGCATGGTGACGATCTGGCTCGGCCATCTGCTCGTCGGCCTGGCTTATGCAACCGTGGTGATCAGTGCCCGCCTGCGCGACCTGAATCCCCAGTTCGAGGAGGCCGCCCAGGATCTCGGTGCCCGGCCGCTGCAGGTCTTCATGCGCGTCACGCTGCCGATGATCGCGCAGTCGCTCGTGGCTGCCTGGCTGTTGACGTTCACTCTGTCGCTGGACGACGTCGTGATGTCGGCGTTCCTGTCCGGGCCCGGCTCGACCACGCTCCCCCTGGTGATCTTCTCGCGGGCCCGCCTGGGGCTCGATCCGACCGTCAATGCGCTGGCCACCGTGGTGATCTTCGTGGTGGCGGTGTTCGTCGTGGGTTCGAGCTACCTGATCGCGGCGCGGGAGCGCAGGCGCTACAGGCAGCAGCACGCTGCACTCAAGGGGGGTGCCGAATCGACGACGTAGCCGCGCGCAGGGCGGCCGCGCCGACGGCCTCGGTGGCGGGCGGGCGCCTATAATGGAGGGCTTTGCGAGCGGCCGCCGGCCGTTCCCTTCCGCCCCCCCAATTCCATGCCTATCTACGCCTACAAGTGCAGTGCCTGCGGCTTTGCCAAGGACGTGCTGCAGAAAATGTCCGACGCGCCGCTCTCGGAGTGCCCGTCCTGCGGCGCCAGCGCGTTCAGCAAGCAG
>NZ_JBFUCI010000636.1:0-2371 GCF_056405335.1 Variovorax sp. P1_H12_2 | reverse complement strand
CATTCCGCACTGAGCGCGAACGGAGTTCATTGAAAACGGTAATTTTTCATTGATTCAGAGTTTTTATTGATTTGACGCCTGCGGGCAAAAGGGGACGCGCGTGCTCGTGTTGGTTGGATACCTGGTAGTGATAGGGGCCGTTTTCGGCGGCTACGCCCTGATGGGCGGGCATTTCGGCGTCCTGTTCCAGCCCGTCGAACTGCTGATGATCGGCGGCTCCGCGTTGGGCGCCTTCATCGCGGGCAACAACGGCAAGACCATCAAGGCGACGATGAAGGAGCTGCCGCTGCTGCTGCGTTCGTCCAAGCACAACCGGCAGCTCTACATGGACCTGCTCGCCCTGCTGTACGAGTTGCTCGCCAAGGCGCGCAAGGACGGCATGATGAAGCTGGAGTCCGACGTCGAGAACCCGGGCGAGAGCGAGATCTTCGGGCGCTACCCGGTCATCATGGCCGACAGCGAACTGATGGAGTTCCTCTGCGACTACCTGCGCCTGGTCATCAGCGGCAACACCGACCCGTTCGAGATCGAGGCCCTGATGGACCACGAGATCGAGACCATCCGCCACGAGGCCGAGGTCCCCCAGCACAGCCTGGCCGGCGTCGCCGATGCCTTGCCGGCGCTGGGCATCGTCGCGGCGGTGATGGGCGTGGTCCACGCGCTGGCTTCCGCCGACCTGCCGCCTTCGGAGATGGGCGCGCTGATTGCGCATGCGATGGTCGGCACCTTCCTCGGCGTGCTGCTCGCCTACGGCTTCGTGTCGCCGCTGGCCTCGCTGATCGGCCAGAAGGTCGAAGAGGCCATGAAGGTCTACCAGTGTGCCAAGGTCACCCTGCTCGCCAGCCTCAACGGCTATGCGCCGCAGCTCGCGGTGGAGTTCGGCCGCAAGGTGCTGTTCTCCACCGAGCGCCCCTCCTTCACCGAACTGGATGACCATGTTCGGGAAGTCAAGGCACGCTGATCGGCAGGGGGCGCGGACATGAGCGCAGACAAGCAGCACATCATCGTCAAGCGGGTGGTCGCGGGCGGCGGGGGCCACCATGGCGGCGGCTGGAAGATCGCCTACGCCGACTTCATGACCGCCATGATGGCGTTCTTCCTCGTCATGTGGCTGCTGGCGATCTCGACGCCGAAGCAGCGCGAAGGCATCGCCGAGCATTTCCGCATGCCGCTCAAGGCCGCGCTCAGCGGCGGCGACAGGAGCAGCCTGAGCACCAGCATGATCCCGGGCGGCGGTGCCGACCCGATCCACAGCGAGGGCGAGGTCCGGCAGGTCAGCCAGAGCGAGGAGGAGGCCGACGCGGAACGCCTGGCCGAGATGAAGAAGCGGCTCGATGCACTGATCGAGAACAGCCCGGTCTTCAAGCAGTTCCGCTCGCAGATCCTGATCGACATCACGACCGAGGGCCTGCGCCTGCAGCTCGTCGACAGCGAGAACCGGCCGATGTTCGACCTCGCCAGCGCCCGGGTGGTGCCGCACATGCGCGCCATCCTGCGCGAGCTCGGGCCCAAGCTCAACGAGCTGCCCAACAAGATCACGCTGTCGGGCCATACCGATGCGTTCGTCTACAGCAACGGCGACAAGGCCTACGGCAACTGGGAACTGTCGGCCGACCGCGCCAACGCCTCGCGGCGCGAGCTGGTGATCGGCGGYATGACCGAGAGCAAGGTGCTGCGCGTGGTCGGCCTGTCCGACAGCATGCACCTGGACAACGCCGATCCGCGCAATCCGATCAATCGGCGCATCAGCATCATTCTGCTCAACCGCCAGACGCAGGAGCGGATCGAGCGCGAGAACAGCGGCGACGGGGCGGCCGTGCGGGTGAGCGCCGCGCGGGCCGCCGCACCGGGCAGCAGCAGCGACCTGAAGCCGGCCGCCTTCAAGCCCCAGGCCCCGACGCAGTAACAGAGACGACAGACCCAGCATCGGCCCCTCGGGGCCGGCATCGGAGCACACAGATGGACCTCAGCCAGTTTTCCCAAGCATTCTTTGTCGAAGCGATCGAGCTTCTGGCACAGATGGAGCAATTGCTGCTCGAACTCGACGTGGAGTCGCCGGACAGCGAGCAGCTCAACGCGATCTTCCGCGCCGCGCACTCGATCAAGGGCGGCGCCGCCACATTCGGCTTCACCGCGCTGACCGAGACCACGCACCTGCTCGAGACACTTTTGGACCGGGCACGCCATGGCCAGCTGCGCCTGAGCGGTCCGATGATCGATGCCTTTTTGGAAACGAAGGACGCCTTGCAAGAACAAGTCACTGCCTACCAGGCGAACAAAGAGCCTGAAGCCGCCCGCGTCGCGCACATTTGCGCCGTGCTCCAGCAACTGGCGATGGAGAACAGCGCCGGTGGCGCGCCTGCGCCCGCGC
>NZ_JBFUCI010000635.1:0-2388 GCF_056405335.1 Variovorax sp. P1_H12_2 | reverse complement strand
CTTCGACAGGGTCCGGCTCACGGTCTCGAGCTTGAGCCCGAGGTAGCTGCCGATTTCCTCGCGGGTCATGCGAAGCACCAGCTCGGAACGCGAGAAGCCGCGCGCGTGCAGGCGCTGGACCAGGTTCAGCAGGAAGGCGGCGAGCCGCTCTTCGGCCCGCATGCTGCCCAGCAGCAGCATCACGCCGTGTTCGCGCACGATCTCGCGGCTCATGATCTGGTGCACGTGGCGCTGCAGCGCGGTGATCTCGCGCGACAGCTCCTCGATGCGTTCGAAAGGCATCACGCAGACCTCGGAGTCCTCCAGCGCCACGGCGTCGCAGGTGTGCTGGTCGTTGACGATGCCGTCGAGCCCGATGATCTCTCCCGCCATCTGGAAGCCCGTGACCTGGTCGCGGCCGTCCTCGCTGGTGACGCGGGTCTTGAACACCCCGGTGCGGATCGCATAGAGCGAGGTGAAGGCCTCGCCGTTGCGAAACAGCGTCTCGCGCCGCTTGATCTTGCGCCGCGTCGCGACGATGTCGTCGATGCGCTGCAGCTCGCCCGGATTCAGGCCCACCGGCATGCAGAGCTCGCGCAGATTGCAGTTGGAACAGGCGACCTTGATATTTTCGGGTTTCATTGATGCAGTCGAGGTCATGGAGGGATTGTCCGACGGGGAGTGGGGTGGATGCTTGATGCAGGTCAATGATTGCAGATCGTGACGGCGGCATAGTGACACACCACAGCCCTTGCCGCCGCCCGCGATGCACCCCCCCTCCGCTCCCGTCCTCACGCCGGCCCTGGCGCCGCCGTCCACCGTACTGCGCCGTTTCGACTGCGCCGGCCCGCGCTACACGTCCTATCCCACGGCCGATCGCTTCGTCGACGCCTTCACGGCGGACGACTACGCGCAGGCCCTCGAGCAGCGCGGCGGGGCCGGCGCGAGCGCGCGGGCGCTGTCGCTGTACGTGCACATCCCGTTCTGCGAATCGCTCTGCTACTACTGCGCCTGCAACAAGATCGTGACCCGGCACAAGAGCAAGGGGCGCGAGTACCTGGACTACCTGTCCCGCGAGATTTCGCTGCAGGTGGAGAAGCTCGGCCGCGGCGCGGTCGTCCGCCAGCTGCACCTGGGCGGCGGCACGCCGACCTTCCTCGACGATGCCGGCCTGCGGGAACTCATGGCCATGCTTCGCGGCGCCTTCACGCTGTCGCCGGACGGGGAGCATTCGATCGAGATCGACCCGCGCACCGTCGACCGCGAGCGCCTCGTGACGCTGGCCGAACTGGGCTTCAACCGGCTGAGCTTCGGCGTCCAGGACTTCGACCCGGAAGTGCAGAAGGCGGTGCACCGGATCCAGCCCGCCCGGCAGGTGTTCGACCTGATGGCGGTGGCCCGCGGGCTGGGCTTCGATTCGGTCAACGTCGACCTGATCTACGGACTGCCGCGCCAGAGCCCCGCGTCCTTCGACCGCACGCTGGAGCAGGTCTGCGCGCTCCGGCCGGACCGGATCGCGCTCTATGCCTACGCCCACCTGCCCGAGCGCTTCAAGGCCCAGCGCCGCATCGCGACCGAAGCCCTGCCCGATGCCGGCGCCAAGGTCGAGATGCTGTCGCGCTCGATCGCCGCGCTCACCGCCGCGGGCTATGTCTACATCGGGATGGACCATTTCGCGCTGCCTGGCGATGCGCTGGCGGTCGCCCGGCGGCAGGGCCGGCTGCATCGCAACTTCCAGGGCTACAGCACGCAGCCGGACTGCGACCTGGTGGCCCTGGGCGTGTCGGCGATCGGCCGCATCGGCGCCACCTACAGCCAGAACGCGAAGACGCTCGAGGAATACTACGACCTCCTCGACCAGGGCCGCCTGCCGGTGGTGCGCGGCCTGGCGCTGACGCGCGACGACGTGCTGCGGCGCGCCGTGATCATGGCGATCATGTGCCAGGGACGGGTGGACTTCGAGGCTGTCGGCGCGGCCCACCTGATCGACTTCGAGCACCTCTTCGCGGCCGAACTGGCCGCGCTCGAACCGCTCGCGGCGCAGGGCCTGGTGACCCTGGGCGACCGCTCCATCGAGGTCACGCCCCTGGGCTGGTTCTTCGTGCGCGCGATCGCCATGGTGTTCGACCGCTACCTGCAGGCCGACCGCAATCGAACGCGCTTCTCGCGCATCGTCTGACATGAGAAGCCCCCACGCGCATCGCTTCGCGTATCGCTGCCCCCCAAGGGGGTGCTCAGCGCCCTTCGGGCGGCCGGGCGGACACTGAGCCATGCAGGCTGCGCTGGCCGCCACCGCGCTTGTGATGGGGCTGGCCGGCGGGCCGCACTGCGTCGCGATGTGCGGCGCCGCGTGTGCGGGGGTGATCCGCATCGTGCGCGCGCCCGCCGGCGGCGTCGCCGCGCTGGCGC
>NZ_JBFUCI010000634.1:0-2395 GCF_056405335.1 Variovorax sp. P1_H12_2 | reverse complement strand
GTCCGAGGTCGCCCAGGTCAAGGCGATCCGCGGCTTCAACCGCTTCTATACCCGTCGCATCGGCGTCCTCGACCCCTACCTGGACAGCGACATGTCGCTGACCGACGTGCGCGTGCTCTACGAACTGGCCCACCGCGCCGAGGCGGTGGCGAGCGAGATCGGCCGCGACCTGCACCTGGACGCCGGCTATCTCAGCCGCATCCTGCGCGGCTTCGAGGCCCGTGGATGGCTGCGCCGCCAGGCCCATCCGCGCGATGCGCGCCAGAGCCTGCTGGCCCTGACCGAAGCCGGCCACGCGGCATTCGCGCCGCTGCAGCAGAAGTCGCGCGACGAGGCCCTGGCGCTGCTCGCGCCCCTGGCCGCTGCCGAACGGCGCAAGCTGGTCGATGCGATGGCCACGCTGCAGGCGCTGCTCGAACCGGGCGCCCAGCCGCCGGCCCGGCGCCAGGCCGCGGTGCTGCGCGATCCGGCACCGGGCGACATCGGCTGGGTGGTGCAGCAGCACGGCGAGATCTATGCGCGCGAATACGGCTGGAACAGCGACTTCGAGGCCTTGGTGGCCGACATCGCGGGCCAGTTCCTGCGCAAGTTCCAGCCGGCGTGGGAGCGCTGCTGGATCGCCGAGCTCGACGGCGAGCGGGTCGGCGCCGTGTTCGTGGTGCGCAAGTCGGCCACCACGGCCCAGTTGCGCATGCTGGTCCTGAGCCCGAAGGCGCGCGGACTGGGCCTGGGCGCCCGCCTCACCGACGAGTGCATCGCCTTCGCCCGCGGCAAGGGCTACAGGAAGATGGTGCTGTGGACCAACAGCTGCCTGACGGCGGCGCGCGGCATCTACGCCGCGCGCGGTTTCAAGCTCGTCAAATCCGAGCCCTACGAGGGCTTCGGCCAGCAACWGGTCGGCGAGACCTGGGAGCTGAAGCTCGGGCCTGCGCCCACCTCCGCCTGAGGGCTCAATCCGCCGTGATCCTTCGCTCACGCACGATGCCGCCCCACTTGGCATCTTCCTTGCGCATGAAGGCGGTGAGTTCGGCCCGCGTGGTGGGCTGCGGCGTCAGGCCGTGCTTGTTCAAGGCATCCTTGACACCCGGGTCGTTCAGCACTTTCACGATCTCGAGGTTCCAGCGCTCCAGCATCGGCGCCGGCGTCTTGCCCGGCGCCACGAAGGCATACCAGTTCAGCGCCTCGAAGCCGGGGTAGCCCGACTCGGCCACCGTGGGAATGGTCGGCATGTAGGCCGGCCGCACCGACCCGGTGGTGGCGAGCGGGATCAGCCTGCCGGCTTCCACCTGCGGCAATGCCGTGGGCGGGGCCGAGAAGTAGGAAGCGACGCGCTCGCCCAGCAGGTCTTGCAAGGCGGGTGCCCCGCCCTTGTACGGCACGTGGACCATCTCGATGCCGGCGCGCTGGTTGAACAGCTCGCCGGCCAGGTGGGAGGCCGAGCCGGCGCCGGTGGACGCATAGTCCACGCCGCCGGCCTTCTTCCTTGCCAGCGCCACGAACTCGGCGAGCGTCTTCACGCCCAGTCCCTTGTGCACCACCAGCACGTTAGGAAAATTGACGCCGCCCGACACCGCGGCCAGGTCCTTGAAAGGGTCGTAGCGGACCTTCATCACATGCGGTGCGATGGTCAGCGGCCCGATCGAGCCGAACAGCAGCATCGTGCCGTCGGCCGGACCGTTCGCCACCAGCTGGTGGGCGATGTTGCCACCCGCACCGGCCTTGTTGTCGATCACCACGCTCTGGCCGATGTTCTCGCCCAACTTCTTCGCGATCAGCCGTGCCGCCGCGTCGGCCGCGCCGCCGGCGGAAAAGCCCACCACCAGGGTCACCGGCTTGCTCGGGGGAAAGTCCTGCGCCTGGCCAGCGCCGGCCAGCAACAGGGAGGACGCGGCCAGGGTGGTGGCGCGCAACAGGTGACGTCGGTTCATCGTGGGTCTCCGGAATGGTTGTCTTGTTCAGTCGACGCCGAGGCCGATCGGATTCGGCTGGCGCTTCTCGACGGCCTGGCGCAGCAGCGCCGCGGTGCGGAAGATGCCGTGCGCGAACTTGCCGTAGGGCAGCGTGGCGAAGAGCGCCATCACCGCGCCCAGGTGCAGGCACAGCAACAGCGCCAGCGCCGGTGTCCCGCGCCCCAGCCACAGCGCCAGGCCGCTGGCACTGGTGAGGAACAGCAAGGCGATGAAGCCCAGGTCCATCGGCTTCTGCGCCGGGTCGCCGTGCAGCGGGTGACGCCGCCGGTTGAGCCGCCACAACCCGGCCGTGCCGATCATCAGGCTCACCCCGCCGGCCACGCCCAGCAGCTTGGGCAGGCTGGGCAGCGCGTAGGGCGCCTGCCAGCCGAGCAGGTAGTGGTAGAGCGTGGCCACGCTGGTGGCCGCGAAGCACAGCAGGAAGC
>NZ_JBFUCI010000633.1:0-2409 GCF_056405335.1 Variovorax sp. P1_H12_2 | reverse complement strand
GACCGTGAAGCTCTCGAATTCGGCCGCAAGCTTGGTGCCGGCGGGCGGCGTCGTGGACGTCGTGTCGACCGAATAGCAGGCCTTCGCAAGGCTGGGCGCGGGATCCGAGCCGAAGTAGGCGTTGCTGCAGGCCGCGGTGCCGGTCACGGTCTTCTGCACCCAGCTCGTGCCGGTACCGTACTTCACGACGGTGGCTGTGGCGACCGTGAACGAACCGCCTTCATTGGCCAGCAGCGTCCCGCCGGTCGTAGTGCCGGATTGGGCGTAGCAGCCCTTCACCACATCGGGCGTGGGGTCGCTGCCGAAGAAGGCGGTGCTGCAGGTGCCCGCCCCGCTGACGGTCTTTTGGACGAATGTCGAACCCGAGCCGTACTGGACGACCGTGCCGCTGGGCACCGTGAACGACTGGTTTTCGTTCGCGATGCTGACCCAGCTCGCATCCAGCTTCTGCGTCGCGGCGGCTTGCTTGCCGGTGCCCGAGAGCTCGACGAGCGCAGCGTCCGATCCCGCTTCGGCGGACTTGGCGGCCGCCGTGCCGGGCATTGCGCCTGCACTGCCCAAAGCACCGCCCGAACTCCCGCCGCCGCAGCCTGCCACGATGGCCAGCACCGCGAGACAGGACAACTTTGATATTACTTTCATACTTGTTCCCTTCAGTTGACATGATTTTTCCTACATATGCATGGCAACGCAATCAAGTGAGTGAGGACTTTTCCTACATTTTGTTTTCCCGTATTCGCCAACTAATCGGCGACTTCTTCGCTCATTTCTCGCGTCAATGCTGGAAAGTTCCGGCAACGAGCCCGACGCGGAGAAGACGTGAAAAACCATGCTGGCCTTACACGTATTCACAAAAAGCATGGGGCGGAACTTGAGATGCACCAGACCGGGGCGCACTTCGGAGCACCCGGCAAAGCATGCGCGGAGGGGTCGACCGGACCTCGGCGAGAGCCGCGAACTCACCGCGGGGCCGGGATCTGTTAGCGCTACCGGAGTCGCGACGAAGACATGCCAAGGGGCCGTCCTCGCGTGGCCCGCGCTTGCAAGGGGTCAGCCGTGTTGCGCCCGCGCGCCTCCAGCCAGCCCCTTTGCCAGGCCTCCGGAAACAGCCTCAACAGTCCCTAGAACAGCACCCGGCTGCGGATCGTTCCCGGCACCTTGGCCAGCTTCTCGAGCGCCAGGTCGGAGGAGGCGGCATCGATGTCGGTCACCACGTAGCCCACCTTGTCGTTGGTCTGCAGGAACTGCGAGGCGATGTTGATGCGGTTGTCCGAGAAGATCCTGTTGATCTCCGACAGCACGCCCGGGACATTGCGGTGGATGTGCAGCAGGCGATGCTTGCCCGGGTGCGCCGGCAGGGCCACCTCGGGGAAATTGACCGACGAGGTCGAGGTCCCGTTGTCGCTGTACTTCACCAGTTTCTCGGCCACCTCGAGACCGATGTTGGCCTGCGCCTCCATGGTGGAGCCGCCGATGTGCGGCGTCAGGATCACGTTGTCGAGTCCGCGCAGCGGCGACAGGAACTCGTCCTTGTTGCTGCGCGGCTCGACCGGGAAGACGTCGATCGCGGCGCCAAGCAGCTTCCTGGCCTTCAGCGCCTCGGCCAGCGGTTCGATCTCGACCACGGTGCCGCGCGAGGCGTTGATCAGGATCGAGCCCGGCTTCATGGACGCGATCTCGGCGCCGCCGATCATCCACTGCGTGGCCTGCGTCTCGGGCACATGCAGGCTCACGATGTCGCTCTGCGCCAGCAGGTCGGGCAAGAGCCGCACCTGACGTGCGTTGCCCAGCGGCAGCTTGGTGACGACGTCGTAGAAGCAGACGTTCATGCCCAGCGCCTCGGCCAGCACCGAGAGCTGGGCGCCGATCGAGCCGTAACCGACGATGCCGAGCGTCTTGCCGCGGATCTCGAAAGCGTTGTCGGCCGACTTGAGCCAGCCGCCGCGATGTGCGACCGCACTTTTCTCGGGCACCCCGCGCAGCAGCAGGATGGCTTCGGCCAGCACCAGTTCAGCCACCGAGCGGGTATTGGAATAAGGCGCGTTGAAGACGGCCACGCCGTGCTCGCGCGCCGCATCGAGATCGACCTGGTTGGTGCCGATGCAAAAGCAGCCCACCGCCACCAGCTTCTGCGCCTCGGCGAACACCTCGGCGGTCAGTTGCGTGCGCGAACGAATGCCGAGGAAGTGCACGTCGGCGATGCGGGCCTTGAGTTCGGCGTCCGGCAGCGCACCGGGAAGCGACTCGATCTGGGTGTAGCCGGCGGCCTGAAGCACCTCGATCGCCGAAGGATGGATGCCCTCGAGCAGGAGGAACTTGATCTTGCTTTTGTCGAGTGAAGTCTTGCTCATTCCAGGGCCAAAAAAAGCGAAAGACGATGCTAGCATGGTGCGCCGCAGCATGCAGGCG
>NZ_JBFUCI010000632.1:0-2410 GCF_056405335.1 Variovorax sp. P1_H12_2 | reverse complement strand
GCCCTACTGGATCGGCGCCTGGGCCATCAAGATGGCACCGGCCTGGCTCAACCCCGACCTGGCGGTGCGCATCGCCTTCGCACTGATGCTCTGGGGTGCCTTCAGCGCCACCTGGTATGCCGCGTACTACCTGGCACGCACACCGCGCGCGCAGCCGGTGGCCTTCGCCTTCGGTGGCGAGGCCCGCCCGACCGACTATGCGCGCGCCATCGCCGATGGCGCCGTGCTGGCGCTGATCGCCTCCCTGGGACTCGCGCAACTCGGTCACGAGACCACGCCCGCGCTGGCCCAGCTGTTCTTCGCCTCCCATCTTTTCTTCGGCGTCGCGGCCCTGCCCTATCACCGCATCGGCGCCTTCATCGCGCTGCTGATCGGCAGTTTCGGGATGGCGCTGTCCGGCGGGCCAACGGTCGGGCTGGGACTGGGCCTCGGCTGCGTGCTGGTGCTGGCTGCGGAGCGCAGGCGCAGCAGCGCCGACCAGACCTCCGAATCCGAACCGACCTACAGCGTCGGCGCGATCGCAGCAGTGCTGGCCGCCACGCTGTTGGCGGCAGCCCTCGCGGCCGCACTCGGGCTCTTCCAGTGGAAGATCGAACTGCCGGTCGGAGGCCCCAACGCCCGCGTTTTCGCCGAGGTACGCGGCCAGGCCAAGTTGCTGCTGTGGTTCACCTGGCCGACCTGGCCGCTGGCGGTCTGGACCCTCTGGCGCTGGCGCCGGCAACTGACGGCACGCCACGTCGCGCTGCCGCTGTGGTTCGCGCTGATGCCGCTGCTCGCCACCTGGACCACCAACTTCTCCGAGCGCTCGCTGCTGCTCGCGCTGCCCGCCCTCGCGACGCTCGCCGCCTTCGCGCTGCCGACCCTGCGGCGCAGCGTGGCGGCGCTGATCGACTGGTTCACGCTGCTGTTCTTCAGTGGTTCGGCCATCATCATCTGGGTGATCTGGGTGGCGATGCAGACCGGTGTGCCGGCCAAGCCCGCGGCCAATGTCGCCAAGCTGGCGCCGGGTTTCGTGCCGCATTTCTCGGTGGTCGCCTTCATCTTCGCCGTGGCTGCGACGCTGGCCTGGGCCTGGCTGGTCCGCTGGCGCACCGGACGCCATCGTGCCGCGCTCTGGAAGACCCTGGTGCTGCCGGCCGGCGGCGCCGCGCTGTGCTGGATGCTGCTGATGACGCTGTGGCTGCCGCTGCTCGACTACGCGCGCAGCTACGTGCCCCAGGTGCGCGCGATCTCGGAGAAGGTCAGCCAGACCGAGTGCATTTCCGAACTTGCCCTCAGTCGGCCGCACATCGCGGCGCTGCGCTACCACGGCGGCTTCAAGCTGCGCTCGCTCGGCGCCGACGCGCCCTGCCCCTGGCTGCTGGTCAGCCCGGAGGCGATCGCGCGCCTGCGCGACATCGTGAACCTCGACGGCTGGCGCCTGATCGGCACGCTGCGGCGACCGACCAGCCCGAGCGACGACCTGCTGCTCTACCAACGGATCGTCCCGGCCGGTGGCTAGCGAGCGGCGGGTGATCGCGCGCCACGCCGCGACGGTGCTGGTCGGCCAGCTTGCGGTGATGGCCTTCGGCGTGACCGACACGATCGTGGCCGGCCGCTATGCCGAAGGCGCGTTGGCGGCGCTGTCGGTCGGCTCGGCGATCTTCATCAGCGTCTTCGTCTCGCTGATGGGCGCACTGCAGGCGCTGCTGCCGATCTGGGCCGAGCTCCACGGCGCGGGCCGCACGCACGAGGTCGGCCGCTCGGTCCGGCAGTCGCTCTATCTCTGCGCGATCACGATCGCGATCGGCATGGCAGTGCTGCTGTTCCCGGCGCCGTTGCTGCGCTGGACCGAAGTGCCGCCGGCCATGCGCGACGACGTCGAGGCCTACCTGCAGGTGCTCGCCTTCGCGCTGGCGCCGGCCCTGCTGTTCCGGCTCTTCAGCACCCTCAACCAGGGCCTGGGCAAGCCCCAGCTCGTGACCTGGCTGCAGCTGGCTTCGCTGGGCGTGAAGCTGCCGCTGTCGATCTGGTTCGCCTTCGGCGGCGCCGGACTGCCGGCCATGGGATTGGTGGGCTGCGGCTGGGCCACGCTGGTGGTCAACTACGCGATGCTCGGCGCCGCCATGTGGCTGCTGCGCAGCGACTCCTTCTACACGGGCTACCGCTTCTGGCAGCGGATTGAAGCACCGGACTGGCGGCAGATCAGCCAGTTCGCGCGGCTCGGCGTGCCGGCCGGGTTGTCGGTGCTGGTGGAGGTGACCTCGTTCACGCTGATGGCGCTGTTCATCGCCCGGCTGGGCACGGCGGCCTCGGCCGCGCACCAGATCGCTTCCAACCTCACGGCGGTGGCCTACATGTTGCCGCTGTCGCTCGCCATCGCGACCAGTGCGCGGGTCAGCTTCTGGCTTGGGGCCGGCGACCCTGGGCG
>NZ_JBFUCI010000631.1:0-2424 GCF_056405335.1 Variovorax sp. P1_H12_2 | reverse complement strand
ACAGTGCCGGCACTGCGAGCGACAACATCGGCTACACCGCCGGCGAGGTCGGCGTCGCCGATCTGCTGCACGGCATCGACGCTCCTGCTGGCATCGGGCTCGAGGCCGAGCAGGTGTCGCAGGTCGACAGCAAGGACATGGGCGTCGCCATCTGGCGGACGCTGGCGCAGCGCTGCGCCCACTGGCTCGCAGAGCCGGATGTGGCGGGCATCGTCATCACGCACGGGACCGACACGCTGGAGGAAACCGCGTTCTTCCTCCAGTCGGTGCTGGCGCCTTCGAAGCCGGTGGTCCTGACCTGCGCGATGCGGCCGGCCAGCGCCCTTGCACCCGACGGACCACAGAACCTGCGCGATGCCATCGTCGTTGCCGCGACGCCGCAGGCGTGCGGCGTGGTCGCCGTCTGCGCGGGGACCGTTCACGGCGCCCTCGAGGTCCGGAAGGTCCATACCTACAGGCTCGATGCCTTCGATTCGGGCGATGCCGGCCCGCTGGCCTATGTCGAGGAAGGCACGGTGCGCCTGCTCRGGTGCTGGCCGGCAGGCGACCCGGCCGCCCGAGCCGTCTTCGATCGCATGGCGGGCGCGGCGACCTGGCCCCGCGTGGAGATCCTCGCGAGCCATGCCGAAGCGCGCGGCACCCTCGTCGATGCGCTGCTCGAGGAGCGCCGGCGCGGCGCCGTCGAGCCGGTGCAGGGGATCGTGCTGGCCGCGACCGGCAATGGCACGCTGCACCACGCGCTGGAAGCCGCGGCGCTTCGGGCGCAGGCCGAGGGCGTGGCGGTGGTGCGCGCGACGCGCTGCGCCGAAGGRCGGATCCTGCCGAGACCCGACCAGCGGCTGCGCGACGCCGGGGCGCTGAGTCCGGTCAAGGCGCGGATCGCGCTGATGCTCGAACTGCAGGCGGCCGGCCCGGCCGCCTGACCCCATGCTCGACGCGCTGCGCACGATCCCTTGGGCCTATCCGGCGCTCGAGGTCGCGCACATCGTCGGCATCGCGCTGCTCCTGGGCAATCTGGTGGCGCTCGAGGTTCGGGTGTTCGGCCGTGCGGCCGCCTTGCCGATCATGGGGCTGGCCAGGCTGTCGCTGACCATCGCGCTGACGGGCTTCGCGCTCGCGGCAGCCAGCGGATCTCTGATGTTCGCCACTCAGCCCGCAGAGCTGCTCGCCAACCGCGTGTTTCTGGTGAAGATGGGGCTGTTGCTCGTGGCCGGCTGCAACGCGCTGTGGTTCCACGGCCGCCGCTCGCTGGCGAAACTTGACTGGCTGGCGCGGGTACAGATGTTGTCGTCCACTGCGATCTGGCTGGCCGTCGTGTTCTGCGGCCGCTGGATCGCCTACTGAGCGAAAGGAGCCCCCTGCATGAAACGTCGCAGCCTGATGTTCGCCGTTGCAGCGCTGCCCGCAGCGATGCCGTTCGCCTGGGCCCACCACGGATGGAGCAGTTTCGACCAGGACCGGCCGCTCTACCTGGAAGGCAAGGTGGTGAGCGCGCGCTGGCAGAACCCGCACGCCGAGCTGGTGATCGAAGTACCGCCCGACCTCAAGACGCCCGGCGACCTGTCGAAACGCGAATTGCCGGCGCAGAGCGCCCCGGTCGACGGCCCCGGCCTGCTGGCGAAGGCCACGGTGCCGCGACGCAAGGACCGTCAGTGGGAACTCGAGCTGGCGCCGCTGACGCGGATGGAGGCCTGGAAGGTGCGCGAGATCCAGCCGGGGACCCCTGTCTCGGCTGTCGGTTTCGGCACCAAGGACGAGAAGGGCGACGCCGTGATGCGGGTCGAGTACCTGTTCGTCGACGGCAAGGCCTACGGGCTGCGTTCCAGCCCGGCCTGATCAGCTGATCAGGGCGGCGAGCGCGCGCTGAGTGATGTCGTCGACGCTGCCGACACCGCTGATCGCGCGGTATTTGGGCGCCGCGGCCGGGTCGGCCTTGGCCCAGTTCGAGTAGTAGTCGACCAGCGGACGCGTCTGCTGGCTGTAGACCTCGAGCCGCTTGCGCACGGTCTCTTCCTTGTCGTCCTCGCGCTGGATCAGGTCCTCGCCCGTGARGTCGTCCTTGCCCGCGGTCTTCGGCGGATTGAACTTCAGGTGGTAGGTGCGTCCCGACGCCGGRTGYGARCGGCGCCCGCTCATGCGTTCGATGATGTCGGAGAAGGGCACGTCGATCTCGAGCACGTAGTCGAGCTTGACGCCGGCCGCGCGCATGGCCTCGGCCTGCGGAATGGTGCGCGGGAAGCCGTCGAAGAGAAAGCCCTGGGCGCAGTCAGGCAGCGCGATGCGCTCCTTGACCAGGTTGATGATCAGGTCGTCGCTCACCAGCGCGCCCGATGCCATGACGGCCTGGGCCTGCAGCCCGAGCGGCGTGCCGGCCTTGACGGCGGCGCRCAGCATGTCGCCGGTCGAGATCTGGGGGATGCCGTA
>NZ_JBFUCI010000630.1:0-2434 GCF_056405335.1 Variovorax sp. P1_H12_2 | reverse complement strand
TCCATGCGGTGCGCGCGCTCGCCCAGGCGCATCGCGCCGGCCAGCCGGGCGCTGCCCTTGRGGGTGTGCAGGGTGCGCAGCGTGGACGCGCGCGGCGCCATGTCGTCGGGACGCTGGGCCCATTCGCGCAGCGCGGCGCCGAGCTGCGGCAGCAACTCGGCGGCCTCTTCCTCGAAGATCGGGAACAGGTCGACGTCGACCGCATCGGCCATGTCGACGGCATCCTCGGAGTCGTCGAGCGCGACGTCCGCCATGCCGTCGCGCACCAGGTGCGGATAGACCGGCCGCGCGTCAGTCGCCTCGGCCGGCAGCACGGAGGCGGCGACTTCGCGCAGCGCCCGCAGCGTGCCTTCGGCCGGATCCTTGAGGACGCCGGCCGCGAACTGATGCAGCAGGCGCCGCAGTTCCTCGGCCGCGCCGACCAGCACCGTGCCTTGCTGGGGCGTGCCGCGGCCCTGCATCTGCAGGTGCTGCAGCGCGGCCTCGAGCAGGCGCGCCATGCCCGACAGGCTCTGGAATCCCACCGTCGCCGAACTGCCGGCCAGCGAATGCGCCAGCCCGATCGTCGAGTCGGACACCCGCTGGTGCGATTCGAGCGCCCATTCACCGACCTCGGTGGCCAGTTGCCGCGACCATTCGTCGGCTTCGTTGAGATAGACGTTGTAGAGCGCAATGCCGATGCGCAGCGGCCCGATGACCTTGACCTGCTCCTCGGCGCTCGGCAGTGACGGGCGTTCGGGCTCGATCTCGGCCGGCGGCGCGGTCGCCGCCGCCACCGATGGCGCGGCGGCCTCGGGCGGCAGCTCTTCCTCGGCGGCTTCCGCCACCGGCGCCAACGCCAGCGGTTCGACCACGGGTTCGGGCTCGAGGCTGATGGCCGGCGGCGGCGGCTCGGCCTGCGCTTCGGGCTCCAGGCTCAAGGCGAAGGACAGCTCGGGCTCGGGGACGGGCTCTGGCTCTGGCTCTGGCGCAGGGACGAAAACCGGGGACTCGAAGCCCTTGGGAGCTTCGGCTTCGGCTTCGGCTTCAGCGTCGGCTTCCGGCTCGGGCCGCGGGCTGCTCGCGAGGGGCTCGAGCGAGGTATGGACGGTCTCGAGGAAATCGACCTCCTCGAGTTCGCCCAGGTCCGCCGGCGCTTCCGGTGCGGGGCCGCCATCGAAATCGAGAAAATCCGTCGAGGCGAAATCGTTCGGGGTGCGTGGCGCCTCCTCGTCCCTGGAGGGCTCGATCAGGCCCGGCCACACGGTGGCGGCTTCGGCGGACGGCGTCGCTGCGGCCGGCTCTTCGGTCGGCGGCAGATCGGACGCGACAGGCCCGAGGTCCAGATCGGGGAGCTCCAGATCGGGAAGCTCCGGCAACGCTTCGGGCGCGGCGGCGGGCGGCGCCTCGGCCAGCGATTCGGCGGCGATGTGGCGGGCGGCCGCGACCAGTGCGCCGGCATCGGCCACGCGGGCGGGCGCCACCAGCGGTTCCCCCGTGCGCAAGGCCTCGGCCACGCTGCGAAACGGCGCCGAGTGCCAGCTGTGCGGCTGGTTGGCTGCAATGGCCTCGACCCATTTCGCGAAATCCGTCAGCGCACTGCGCGTGCCGGCAACCAGTTCCGGCGTCGCGGGGCGCTGGTCGGCCAGCCAGGTGTTGAGAACCTGCTCGAAGGACCAGGCGGCTTCGCCGAAATCCATCAGCCCGACCATGCGCGAGCTGCCCTTGAGCGTGTGGAAGGCGCGCCGCAGCACGGTCAGCTCACCATCGTCGTCCGGACGGGCGCTGAGCGCAGACACCGCGGCCAGGCCGTTGTGCAGCACTTCGCGCGCCTCGTCGAGGAAGATGTTCTGGAGGTCGTCCTCCTCGAGTTCGGTGACCTCGGTGTCGGGCAGCATGCCTTCCAGCGGCGCCGGACCGGTGATCTTCGAGGTCCAGCTGGCGGTCGCGCGGCTGAACTCCTCGATCGGCGAAGGTGGCGGCTTGCGGCTGGCCGGCGCGGCGAGCGCCGCCAGCTTGGCTGCGATCTGCGCATCCACCTCCTCGACGCTCAAGACGGCTTCGGTCACGGCAACCGGGCCGGACGCCGCGGCGAAGGACGCCGGGGCTGCCGCTTCCGACGTACTGCCCTCGGTTCCTTGCCGCCCCATCAGCGGCTTGAGCTCGCCCAATTCCGCATCGAACACGAACAGCCGCTTCGCCAGCGCCGGCTGGTAGCTCAGCATGTCGATCAGGAAACCGAGCGCGCCCAGGTTGTTGCCAAGCGAGTCGAAGGCCCGGATCTCGTCGGCCGGCGATTCCTCGGCCAGCAGCTGATCGACGTTCTCGCGCATGCGCTGCACGGTCTGCGCCGCCTGGTCGAGGCCGAGCACCGAGAACACGCCGCGCATCTGCAGCAGCTGGCTCGGCACGGTGCGCAGCAGGCCCTTTTCGGTCGGCCTGCGGAAGAACTGAT
>NZ_JBFUCI010000629.1:0-2434 GCF_056405335.1 Variovorax sp. P1_H12_2 | reverse complement strand
ATCTTCGCCTGCCTGGCCGGCCTGCTGGGCGGCATGATCGTGTCGGCCGCCATGCTCGACGTGTCCGGCGCCGCCTACATGCAGCGCACGGCCGAGGCGCTGACCTGGACCCATCTGGGCCTGGGTATCGGCAAGTCGCTCACCTTCGGCGCCCTGGTCGGCATGGTCGGCTGCTACTACGGCCTGCGCGCCCAGCGCAACGCGGCCGGCGTCGGCGTGGCGACCACCGGTGCGGTGGTGACCAGCATCGTCGGCATCATCGTGCTCGACGCCATCTTCGCCATGTGCGCCAACGCCCTGGATATATGAAGCACCCCCGAAGCGCCTGCGGCGCCCCGAGTCGCTGCCACAGGCAGCGGCTCTTCGGATCCGTCCAAGCCTGCGCAGGCAGGCTTGGAGCCGCGGACCTCAGCCCCTCCAGGGGGCGATACCGGCGGCCCGGAAAAGCCGGTTCCGCGGTATCCCTGGTATCGGAATGCGCCGGTTTCATACGCCGCGGGTCACCCGACAGCGCGGTGGAACATTGACATGAGCCTGCTCGCGGTGGACCAGCTCGTCATGCAGTTCGGCGATCGGCTGATCCAGAAGGACGTGTCGCTCAAGGTCGAGAAGGGCTGCATCTTCGCCGTCATGGGCGGCAGCGGCTGCGGCAAGAGCACGCTGCTCAGGCACCTGGTGGGGCTGCTGCCGCCGGCGGCCGGCAGCGTGACCTACAGCGGCGTCGACTTCTGGGCCAGCGACGATGCGCAGCGTTCCGCGCTGCGCTCGGGCTTCGGCATGCTGTTCCAGAGCGCCGCGCTGTGGTCGTCGATGACGGTGCTGGAAAACGTCTGCCTGCCGCTCGCGCGCCAGACCCGCCTCGATGCGAAGCAGCGCGAGCGCAAGGCGCGGGAGGTGCTCGAATGGGTCGAGCTGGGCGAGTTCGCGGACTTCTATCCGTCGTCGCTGAGCGGCGGCATGAAGAAGCGCGCCGGCCTCGCGCGCGCCATCGCCGCCGAGCCCCCGCTGCTGTTCCTCGACGAACCCTCGGCCGGCCTGGACCCGATCAGCTCGCGCCGGCTGGACGACCTGATCCTCGACATCCGGCACCGCACCGGCGCGGCCGTGGTCTTCGTGAGCCACGAGCTGCCGAGCCTGTTCGCGATCGCCGACGACGGCATCTTCCTCGACGCCGACAGCAAGCGCCCGATCGCGCACGGCTGCCCGCGAGAATTGGCCCGCCAGGATGTGCATCCGACGGTCCATGCCTTTCTCCATCGGGAGGTGCCGCCCCCGGCCGCACCTGCCTCCACCCCCAAGGCCACCCCATGAAACGCAACGCCCTGCTGATCGGCGGCTTCGTCGTCGCCGCCTTCGCCATCACCATCGCGGCCATCCTCTGGCTCGGCGGCAACGACCTGTTCACCCGGCAGCAGAAGGCCCGCGTGTACTACCAGGGCAACGTGAGCGGCTTGTCGGTCGGCGCGCCCGTGACCTTCCGCGGCGTCACGATCGGGCAGGTGACGGACATCGGCATCCAGATGGACGCCGCTTCGCTGAAGACCACGGTCCCGGTCACGCTCCGGCTGCAGCCCACGGCCCTGCACCTGACCCATGTCACCGAGAACAAGGCCCCCGACCTGCCGGACCTGGTGCAGCGCGGGCTGCGCGCCCGGCTGGCTTCGCAGAGCGTGGTGACCGGCCAGAAGGCGATCGAGCTCGACTTCCTGCCCGACACGCCGGCCACCTTGCTGGGCGGCCCGGGCGCGCCCGAGATCCCGGCGGTGGCGGACCGGTTCGGGGCCCTGATCGACCAGGTCGCCAACCTGCCGCTGCACGACACGGTGGCGGAAATTCGCCAGGCGGTGCAGGAGCTGAGCACCACGCTGGTGTCGGTGCAGCACACGCTGGACGGCGCCAAGGACGTGCTCGGCGGTGCCGCGAAGGAGCTGCAGCTGACCGGCGCCGAATCGCGCAAGACGCTGACGGCCGCGACCGAGGCCATCCGCCAGCTGCAGGGCAGCTCGGAAACCACGCTGCGATCGATCACGCAGCTGGCCGACACCTCGCGCCAGACGGTGCTCGCGGCCCAGCCGGAATTGCAGCGCACCCTGGTCGGCGCCCGGCAGGCCTCGGAAACCGCCAAGCTCGCGATGGAACGGCTGGCGGACGTCGCGGCACCGGGCGCGCCGCTGCGCGGCGATTTCGAGGCCGCGATCAAGGATCTTTCACAGGCGGCGCGCAGCCTGCGCTCCTTGAGCGAGCAGCTCGAGGAAAGGCCCAACGCCATCATCTTCGGGAACCCACGCCAATGAATGCACTGAACCGATGGGCGGCCTGGCCGCTGTGCGCCGCGCTGGCGGCGATGCTGGCGGCCTGCGCCTCGACGCCGGCGCCGGTGCTGCTGACGCTGCCGCCGGCCGTATCGGCACCGACTGCCGCCTCCGCGCCGGCC
>NZ_JBFUCI010000628.1:0-2435 GCF_056405335.1 Variovorax sp. P1_H12_2 | reverse complement strand
GCGCGAAGCCGTCGCCGCGACCGGCGCCGCCGCCGAAGCCGCCGCGCGGGGCATTGTCGAAACCGCCGCGCGGAGCGCTGTCGCCCCAGCCCGGCTTGCGGCCGTAGCCGCCGCCGCCTTCATCGCGGCCGCCGCCGAAACCGGCGTTGCCCGCATTCTGGAAGCCGCGCGGCGCACCGGCGCCCGGGCCGCGTGCATTGCGGTCGTTGAAGCCGCTGGCACCTGCGTAGTTGCTGCCGCCACCACCGAAACCACCGGTGTTGCCGCCGCGATGGCCGCCACCGCCGCCACCGAACTTGCGGTCGCGCGAATGGTTGTCGCGGCTGTCACGGCCACGGAAGTCGCCCTGCGGCGCACGCGATTGCGGCGCGCGCTGCTGCGGCTCGAGGCCGGGGATCACCTCGGGCTTGAACTGCTGGCGGGTGTAGCCCTCGATGTCGAAGATCCGGCGGCGGTCACGCTGCTCGGCGAAGGTGATCGCCAGGCCGTCGCGGCCGGCACGGCCGGTACGGCCGATGCGGTGGGTGTAGTCCTCGGCCTTCATCGGCAGGCCGAAATTGAACACGTGCGTGATGGTCGGCACGTCGATGCCGCGCGCGGCCACGTCGGTCGCCACCAGGATCTGCACCTGGCCCTGGCGCAGCGCCATCAGGCGGCGGTTGCGCAGGCCCTGGCTCAGCGCGCCGTGCAGCGCCACGGCGCTGAAGCCGTCCTGCTGCAGGTCGTTGGCGAGGCCGTCGCACTCGACTTGCGTGCTGGCGAACACGATCGCCTGGTTGATGGTCGTGTCGCGCAGCCAATGGTCCAGCAGCTTGCGCTTGTGCTGCATGTTGTCGGCCCAGAACAGGCTCTGCTTGATGTTGGCGTGCTTTTCCTGCGGGCTGTCGATGGTCACGCGCTGCGGCTCGCGCATCACGCGCTGGGCCAGCTGCTGGATGCGCGGCGCGAAGGTGGCGCTGAACATCATGGTCTGCTGGCGTTCGATCGTCAGCTGGTTGACTTCGGCCAGGTCGTCCGAGAAGCCGAGGTCGAGCATGCGGTCGGCTTCGTCGACCACCAGGAACTTGACCTGGTCGAGCTTGATCTGCATCGAGCGCTGCAGGTCGAGCAGGCGGCCCGGCGTGGCGACCACGAGGTCGGCGTTCTGCAGCTTGGCGATCTGCAGCTGGTAGGGCATGCCGCCCACCACGTTGGCGATGCGCAGGCCGCGGCAATGCTTGACCAGGTCGATGGCGTCGTGCGCGACCTGTTGCGCGAGTTCGCGCGTCGGGCACAGGATCAGGGCGCCGGGCGTGGCGGCCTTGAAGTGGCGCGAATTGGTCGGATCCTTGCGCTTGGCCTTCTTCGGCGGCGCTTCGCCGCGGGCTGCGGCTTCGGCGGCCAGGCGCTGGAACTCGGCCTTGCTGGCAGCTTCGGCTTCGGCCTGGCGCTGCAGCAGGGTGTGCAGCACGGGCAGCAGGAAGGCCGCGGTCTTGCCGCTGCCGGTCTGGCTCGACACCATCAGGTCGACGAAGCGGGTGGCGCCGTCGGCACCGCCGCTGGCGGTCATGGCGCGCGGGATTACCTGCTCTTGCACGGTGGTCGGCTGGGTGAAGCCCAGGTCTTCGACCGCGGCGATCAGCTCGGGCGCCAGGCCCAGCTTGATGAAGCCGTTCGGCAGCTTCGGCTCGGCGGTGGTCTCGACCGCGTCCAGAGCCTCGAGCTCGGGTGCATCGTTGGAAACGGAAAGCGACTCGCTGATCACGGCGGAAACAGCGAAATCATCGGATTGCACAGGCGCGAACTCGCCCTGCGCTTCAAAAGCGTCGGTCATTTATTCAATCTCAAACGCGAGCGCTGCCGTAGGCGGCGCCCCGTCGGGTGGTGAAAAACATCAACCATCCAACGACGTTCAGCCTTCGACTCTCGTCGGGGCTGCGGCCCGTGATTCAGTCACTCACTGTGACTCGGGCGCGATGTGCAAGATAGGGAGATGCAAGAAAACGCTGAAAAGGCTCTCTCAGCGAAGTCATCGATTATCGCATGGACTCGGGTTTTTACCTAATCCTTAATCCTGAACCTCAATCCTGAAGCCGCAGGAAGGTCTCCCGGTAGTGCGCGAGCTCTTCGATCGACTCGTGCACATCGGCCAGCGCCGTGTGGGCCTGCTGCTTCTTGAAGGCGTTGTAGGCCGCCGGCTTCCAGCGCTTGGCGAGTTCCTTCAGGGTGCTGACGTCCAGGTTCCGGTAGTGGAAGTACGCTTCCAGCTTGGGCATGTACTTGACCAGGAAGCGCCGGTCCTGGCCGATGGTGTTGCCGCACATCGGCGAGCCGCTCTTCGGGATGTAGCGCGAGATGAACTGGATCAACTGCTGCTCGGCCGTGGCCTCGTCCAGCGTCGAGGCCTTGACCTTGTCGATCAGCCCGCTGCGCCCATGCGTGCCCTTGTTCCAGGC
>NZ_JBFUCI010000627.1:0-2464 GCF_056405335.1 Variovorax sp. P1_H12_2 | reverse complement strand
TTCTGATGGTGCGTCGGCGCATGGTGCGGCGTGCGCGCCGGTCCCTGCGTGCCGCGTGCCGGGCCTTGGCCACGGCCGCCCTGGCCGCCACCGTTGGCATTGCGGCCGGCCGGGGCGCCCTGGCCCTGTCCGTTGCCGCCGCTGCGACGCTGGCCGCCGCCATTGCCGCCGCCATTGCCGCCGCCGCCACCGCTGCGTTCGCCCTGGCCTGCCTTGTTGTCGCGGATGCGCTGCATCATTTCTGTGCGCGCGGCCTTGGCCGCCGCCTGCATCACGTCACGGCTCGGCGGACGGCCGGCGCCGCCCCAGATGGTCTGGCGGCCCATGGCGATCGGTTCGGCGCGCTCGCCTTCCTCGGGACCGAAGCCGTCGATGACCTGCACGGGAATCGTCTGCTTGGTGAAGCGTTCGATCTCCTGCATGAAGCCTTCTTCGTCGAGGCAGACGAAGCTCACGGCCTCGCCGCTCGAACCGGCGCGGCCGGTGCGACCGATGCGGTGCACATAGTCTTCGCTGACGTTCGGGATCTCGTAGTTGACGACGTGCGGCAGCTCGTCGATGTCGATGCCGCGGGCCGCGATGTCGGTGGCCACCAGCGCGCGGATCTCTCCGCTCTTGAAGCCGGCCAGCGCCTGGGTGCGTGCGCTCTGGCTCTTGTTGCCGTGCAGCGCCATCGCCTCGATGCCGTTCTTGGTGAGGAATTCGGCCACGTTGTTGGCGCCGAACTTGGTGCGGGTGAACACCAGCACCTGGCTCCACTTGTGCTCGTTGATGATGTGCGCGAGCAGCGCCTTCTTCTTGCCGCGGCCGACCGGGTGGATCACCTGCGTGATGCGCTGAACGGTGGTGTTGCGCGGCGTGACCTGGATGCTCTGCGGGTTCTTGAGCAGCGTGGCGGCGAGGTCGCGGATCTCGTCGCTGAAGGTGGCCGAGAACAGCAGGCTCTGCTTTTCCTTCGGCACCAGCGCGAGGATCTTCTTGACGTCGTGGATGAAGCCCATGTCGAGCATGCGGTCGGCCTCGTCGAGCACCAGCATCTGCACCTGCGACAGGTCGAGCATGCCTTGCTGCTGCAGGTCGAGCAGGCGGCCGGGGGTGGCCACCAGGATGTCGACGCCGCTCTTGAGCTTGCTGATCTGCGGGTTCATGCCGACGCCGCCGAAGATCACGGTCGAGGTCAGCTGCAGGTACTTGCCGTAGGTACGAACGGATTCCTCGACCTGGGCCGCGAGTTCGCGCGTGGGGGTCAGCACCAGGGCACGGATGYCGGTGCCGCCGAACTTGTTGGTGGCGCTGCGGCTCATCGTGAGCTTGTGCAGCAGGGGGAGGGTGAAGGCAGCGGTCTTGCCGGTGCCGGTCTGGGCGCCGCCCAGCAGGTCATGGCCGTCGAGCACGGCCGGAATGGCCTGGGCCTGGATCGGCGTGGGGATTTCATAGCCCTGCTCATGCACGGCCTTCAAGATGGCCGGGGCCAGCTTCAGTTCATCAAAGTTCATTGAGTTCAACAAGCGCCCTACACGGCGCAGTGGTATCCACCCGCTCGGGCGTCACATCGGACGACGAGCCAGTAAGGGCAGATGGGTCAGGAGTGGGAGCCTGACAGCCTGCAAAGGCCGTCTTCGTCCCCGGCAGAGAGCCGGCGTTGCGGGCAACTGGACCCGGCAACAGGTGCTATTGTCTCATGAGTTGGGGTTGACCCTCGTTCGAGGATGTTGCGTGGGGCCATCGCAGCGGGAGAGAGCTCAATCACGCGCATCGCCATCGCGATCGTTTCGGGTCGGTGCGCAAGCGCGATGCGCGTCGTCGAAAGGTTGCGGATCGCCTCGTTGACCTCCTTCTCCTTGTCCACGTGGATCCTGCTGGCGCGGGCGTTGTACCGGCAGCCCGGCATCCTCCTGCTTGATGAGGCCACGAGCCATCTCGCGGCAGCCGATGTTTCTGGTGCCGCGCGAGAAGCGTCGGCTGCCGAGCCGATGAAAATGACTGGCGGCGTTGTTGAAGCCGCCGTTGCCAGCCCCAAATGAGGCTCTGAGTTAGACTCGGCAGGCATTTCGCGCCAGCGCGCAGCAGCAGCAAGCGCCTGTCACGCCGAAACTCCCTTCGATCCAGCGCACGGGCGAGGCGACCCCTCCCGATTGCCGAACCGGACTTGCGCGCCGGGTCGAGGCCGGTTTTCCCACCTTTCCAGCAGCCCATCACCGAGTAGCAATAGACATGGCCCAGTACGTCTACACCATGAACAAGGTCAGCAAGACCGTGCCGCCCAAGCGGCAGATCTTGAAGGACATTTCGCTGTCGTTCTTCCCCGGCGCYAAGATCGGCGTGCTGGGCCTGAACGGCTCGGGCAAGTCGTCGCTGCTCAAGATCATGGCCGGCATCGACAAGGAGATCGATGGCGAGGCGCTGCCGATGCCCGGTCTCACGATCGGCTACCTCGAGCAGGAACCCAAGCTCAACCCCGAGC
>NZ_JBFUCI010000626.1:0-2473 GCF_056405335.1 Variovorax sp. P1_H12_2 | reverse complement strand
GCGACAGGAAGCGCACGAGGTCGATCTTGCTGCCGTCGATCAACAGCCGGTCGGACAGAAGCGTGTCCTTCACGCCGCGGTGCCGGTCATCATCTTGACGAACATCGGCTTGGTCAACGTTGCGTTGGCGTCGGCCGCCAGCGCGGCCCATGGGCGGCAAACTCTGGGCCTCGTACAATCCCGGCGGCGGAGCCTCGTTGAGCTTCACGCTTCCAAGTCTCCAATAGACCATGACCGAACCCACCGTATTCATCATCGATGACGACGAAGCCTATCGCGACTCGGTGCGCGAACTGGTCAACTCGATCGGCCTCGCCGCCGAGGTTCACAGTTCGGCGCCGGAGTTCCTCGAATCCTTCGATCCGTCGCGGCCCGGCTGCCTCGTGCTCGATGTGCGCATGGCTCGCATGAGCGGGCTCGCGCTTCAGCAGCGCCTGGTCGCGATCGGCGCGCGAATCCCGATCGTCTTCATCAGCGGCCATGGCGACATCACGATGGCGGTCAAGGCGATCAAGGACGGGGCCGTCGACTTCGTGCAGAAGCCCTACCGCGAGCAGCAGCTGCTGGACGCGATCGACGAGGCCTTGCGCCGCGATGCCGGCATGCGGTCGGCGCCTGTCGCCGATGTGCATCAGGGCCTGGCCAAGCGCATCGCCGCACTGACCGATCGCGAACGCGAGGTGATGTCGCTGGCACTCAAGGGCTTGCCGAGCAAGGTCATTGCCAAGGAGCTCGCGATCAGTCACCGCACGGTCGAGCAGCATCGCAGCCGGCTGCTTGAGAAGCTCAAGGTCAACTCGATTACCGATCTGCTGCGATTGAATCTCGAACTTTCGACCCAATAGCCACCGACAGTCGGCGGGTCGGGCCCGTCATCGATTCGCCGCCATCGCGTTTGCAGTGCTTCAGGGCGCGGCGGTCGCAGGCCCGGCGGCATCGGCCTGCGCTCGCAGCCCGGTCAGCAGGCGCTGATAGTCCGGGTTGTTGCGCAGTAGCTCCCGGCCGGTGGCAATCAACTGCGCCACCTGCTCCTTGTCCAGAACAAAGCTGGTCGGGATCTCGTTCAGGAATCGGCGCAGCGGCAGGTCGGGAACGTCCTCGAAGCTGAGCCGGATGAAGTACGAGTTCACGGGCCGTCCGGGCGTCGACAGCTCGCGGGTCCAGCGGTCGAGACTCTGCTGGGTCTGCTGAAGCGTCGCCACGTTGTAGCGATGTAACTGCACATCGGTGACGGCGTTCATCGTCTGCTCGAAGGTCGGCGCCCGGTTGCTCTCGCCGATGCCCGCGGGCGCGTCGGCGGCGGCATTGACCGAGACGATGGCGATGCGACGCGGCACCGCGATGTCGAGCTTGCTGACGTATTTCTCGGCACCCCCGGTCAGTTCGACGGCGTCCAGCAGTGCGCGAAGGCCCAGGTTGTCGGTGATCCCGCCATCGACGAACTGGGCGTACTTGTGCGTGACCTTGTTCTGGTAGGCGAGGTCATCCTGCACCACCATGCTCAAGTAGGCATCGTCGCTGTCTCGCTTCTTCGCGGCCGCAAGCCAGCGAGGCATGGCGCTGGCGCAGCCACTGTAGTTCTCTGCCACCACGGGCCCGAACAGCACCGGCACGGCGCTCGATGCGGTGACGGCGCGCGCCAGCGGGAAACTGCCCAGGTCCGAGCACAGCAGGTCGAAGTACTCCTGCACGAACGAGAATCGCCCGCCGGTGCTCAGGTCGGAGCTGTTGATCAGGATCAGCGGCGCATCGCGCTTTGCCAGGTCGCCGAAGGTGGCATCGCCGAACAAGGACTGCTGGTAGTAGGAAACAGCCATCTCGGTACGGCCGTGGCTGCTGAACCAGCGCGTGGGATCCAGCAGGCCTCGCAGCAGGGCGCCCTGGACATCGCTGCGAAGGAATCGCTCCTCGTAGTCGGCGAAGATGCGATCGCCGTAGAGGCCGTAGTAGGCTGAGGTGAAGCTGCCTCCGGACACCGAGCTGATGACGTTGATCGCCTCCAGCAGGCTCGTGTCCCGGCCATCGATGTGCACGCGGGTGTCGCGCAGCTCCTGCATGACCCCAAAGGACAGCGCGGCAGCGCGTGTGCCGCCTCCCGAGAAGGCGACGGCCAGGGTGAGCTCGTCGGAATGTCGATGCGGGTTCCTGGCGAACTCGCCGAGCGAATAGACGGGCCCATGGCGGCCCGGATCCAGGCGCACGTTCTCGACCACGCCGTAGGTGGTGCAGGCGCCGAGCGCCAAGGCCATGCCCGGCAGTAGCCACAGCAGGCTTCGGCGCGAGAAGACAACCGACAAAGCCGCCATGCCGCTCGCCGAAGAACTGGCTACGCGAATTGCAGCTAGCCCTTGCGCACCACCGAAGTGGCGATGGCCTGCGTGATGGTCATCTTCATCTGATCGCCGACCTTGACGCCGTTGAGCATGGCCGGGTCCTTCAGCTTCACTTCGGTGAAGTGACCGAACGGACCCCG
>NZ_JBFUCI010000625.1:0-2477 GCF_056405335.1 Variovorax sp. P1_H12_2 | reverse complement strand
GCCCTGGCGGGCTCCCAGTCGTGGGGCATTCCCGCCGGCTTCGATGCCGACGGCTTCCTCACCGCGGCGAAGCGCAACTTCGTGACCCTGCAGGACGCCTGGGATCGCGCCGACATCGGCACCCTGCGCTCCATGATGACCGATGGCATGGTGGGTGAGATCCGCCAGCAACTGGCCGAGCGCGAGACCCACACCGGCGGCCAGGCGAACAAGACCGAGGTCGTGATGCTCGACGCCAAGCTGCTCGGCATCGAGGAACTGCCCGACGCCTACCTGGCGAGCGTGGAGTTCTCCGGCATGATCCGCGAGGACGTGTCGGCCGGCCCGAGCCCGTTCCGCGAGGTCTGGAACATGACCAAGGACACCAAGGGCGGCAGCGGCTGGCTGGTGGCCGGGGTGCAGGCGTTGCAGTAGGCTCCCCCCAGGTTGCCCGGCACTTCGTGTCCGGGCGCCCACCCCCCCTCCGGGGGCAACACCGGCGGCCTGGCAAAGCCAGTTCCGCGGTGTTTCACCAACGGGCCTGGCTTCGCCGGCCAAAGCAATCGGCGCTGTGGTTKTTCGACGGCTGCGCGCAGCGCGCCYGTTCGYGGGCAGCCGCGGAACCGGCTWSGCCGGGCCGCYGRCTGCGCCCCCGGYAGGGGGTGGGCGCCCGGACACGAAGTGCCGGGCAACCTGGGGGCGAGCGCGATAATACGGACATGGTTACACCATCGTCTCCTTTTTCGTTTCTGGAAGACCTCGCCAATCGCGTCGGCAGCCGTCTGCAGCCGCCGCCCTGGGCTGTCCACGAGATCCAGCATCGCACCGTGCTTTTCCTCAACCATGTGCTCCAGCAGGAACCCGAGGCCCAGCAGCGCCTGCTGCGGCTGCAGGGGCGCGTGGTGCAGTTCGAGTGGCTCTTCGTGACGATGCAGTTCGTCGCGACGCCGGCGGGGCTGCTCGACCTCGCGCCCGAAGGCGCCACTGCCGAACTCACGCTGACGGTGACCGAGGCGTCGCCCTTCGGCCTCGCGCGGGCTGCCGTCCGCGGCGACAAGCCGGCCGTGCGCATCGAGGGTGACGTGCAGCTGGCCGCGGAGGTCAACTGGTTGATCGATCATGTGCGCTGGGACGTCGAAGACGATCTCGCACGTGCCATCGGCGACGTGCCGGCGCACACCATCGCGAGCGGCGCCCGCCGCGTGGTGGAGGCACTGCGGCAGTTCGTCGGCCAGCGTCCGGGCAGGGCCGACGGTTCTGCAGGCGCCGAATGAGCCGCCGGATCGTTACCAAGCCCAAGGCGAACACCGCAGCGCGCAACGCGCGGGTTTTCGAATGAGGCGGATCTACCGCGGCGCCTTCATCGTCTGGGTCGCGCTTCGCTACGGCCTCGACGAGCTTGTGCTCTCGAGCTTCCAGAAACCCTGGCTGCGCGCAGTGGCGCGCATCGTGTCGGTCGGCCGCAACCTCGATGCGCCGCGCGGCCAGCGGCTGCGCGAGGCGCTGGAGCGACTGGGACCGATCTTCGTCAAGTTCGGGCAGGTGCTGTCGACCCGGCGCGACCTGTTGCCGCCGGACATCGCCGACGAACTCGCCTGGCTCCAGGACCGGGTGCCGCCGTTTCCGTCCAAGGTGGCGATCGCGACCATCGAGCGCGCCTTCCGGCGACCGATCGGCGACATCTTCGTGCAGTTCGACGAGACACCGGTCGCCAGCGCATCGATCGCCCAGGTGCACTTCGCGACGGTTCGCCTGGCCGACGGCTCGGTGCGCGAGGCGGCGGTCAAGGTGCTGCGCCCTGGCATGCGCGACGTGATCGAGAAGGATCTTGCGCTGATGGCCATGATGGCCGGCTGGGTCGAGGGCATGTCGGCCGACGGCAAGCGGCTGAAGCCGCGCGAGGTGGTCCGCGAATTCGACAAGTACCTGCACGACGAGCTCGACCTGGTGCGCGAGGCTGCCAATGCGGCCCAACTGCGCCGGAACATGGAACAGCTCAAGCTGGTGCTGATCCCGGAGATGTACTGGGACTTCTGCCATCCCGAGGTCATGGTGATGGAGCGCATGAAGGGCGTGCCGATCGCCCAGCTCGMCCGCCTGCGGGCAGCCGGCGTCGACATCCCGAAGCTGGCACGAGATGGCGTCACGATCTTCTTCACCCAGGTCTTTCGCGACGGCTTCTTCCATGCCGACATGCACCCGGGCAACATCCAGGTCAGTCTGGAGCCGGAAAGCTTCGGGCGCTACGTCTCGCTCGATTTCGGCATCATCGGGACGCTGACCGAATCGGACAAGGAGTACCTGGCGCAGAACTTCGTCGCCTTCTTCCGCCGCGACTACAAGCGCGTGGCCGAGCTTCACCTCGAGAGCGGCTGGGTGCCCCCCGGCACCCGCATCGACGAGCTCGAGGCGGCGATCCGCACGGTCTGCGAGCCTTACTTCGACCGGCCGCTCAAGGAGATCTCGCTCGGCATGGTGCTGATGCGGCTGTTCCAGAC
>NZ_JBFUCI010000624.1:0-2491 GCF_056405335.1 Variovorax sp. P1_H12_2 | reverse complement strand
GCCCTGAGATCCGAGATTGGCTTTCCTTCTCAAGCGACCTCATTTTGGATTGCAGGCCCTCATATTTTGCGTTGGACCGAATAGTCTGCCGGCGCTCCATGACAAGTTCACGTTCCGCAATCTGACGAATGACTAAGTGCAACCTAATGTCGCTTTTTAGCCTCGCAACCACTTCGCTTCTGTCTCGAGGCTTTTTCTTTGTACTTTCCGTCGCCGATTTTATTAATTGGAGCAACTGGTCAAGCGATACAAAAAGCTCCGGATGCTTCTTGAGAGTGGCTTGTGCATTAGTGCCGAAAGGTTCGACATAACCAAAATTCACAGGGAGCTTTGAAGAAGTCCATGCGTTGAACTGCCTTGGGGTATGGGGAAGAGAGCTCCTCTCAACCGTACTTTCTTCAAGAGCGCTCTTCAAAGCGCGAATTTTGTTGACGATATTTGTTTTTGCCGCATCGGCGTTGGCATAAGCCACCTTCGGCTTATTTCCCATCAAGGTTGAGGACGCAGCTCCTCTTACCCCGTCAGAACTTTTCTTCGCCATTACAAATCACCTCCCAGGCGCATCTTGCTTAAGTAAATGATTCGTCTCAGGTTGGCTATTTCGTTGACTTTAGCCATGCCCAAGACAGTTGATGCGGCGGTCGTTCCAACCTCAGTCTCTAGAAAGGAAAGGTCTTCTTGAAGACCGCGTACATGTCCTAGCGTGCGATCGTGAAAGGAGCAAGCATCGCAAAGAGCGGGAGATGCATCTTCTTTTCGAAGTCTCAGCTCGTCGGAAGAATAGCAGCGTGCAAGTCCATTAACACCAGGCGAGTTGCAGTCTCCGTGCTTGTAAGGCGAGGACCTATGACCACGAGCTACCAGCGCATCCTGAAGCTTGCAAATTTGCTGATCTAACTCAAGTCGTTGATAGGAAATACTGCGGGACATTTTGCTGTGAAAACGCCTGACGAGCTTCGCATACCCGCCGGAGAACGATTTCGCGCTTCCAACTATCTCCGCAATAAGCTGGCGGAGTTTTTCCAGCCCCACAGCAGCTACTTCTTCCGAAATTTCACGGAAATGCTCTTGTTGAGCTTTCTGAGCCAACGCTGGGGCAATAGACCACATTGAAGCGCCTGTCCGGTGTAGTGCCGTCGCCTCGGCATCATGGATATAGTGCAGCGTGCACAGCGTATCCCGATGGCCCATCTGTTGCGAGAGCGCTTGCAGCGTACCCAAGGAAAAGCGATAGTGAAAGTGCAGTGCATATGCGCGCCGAAACATGTGCGCGCGTGGAAGAACGTTCCAATCCTCTTCCCTCACATCCACAAAAAACGCCCGTGCCATTCCTCCCTTATTGGTTGAAAATTCATACCAACTCGGGATTCCCTGTTTGTTTGAGAAGCTAGGATAGAAGAATAGTTTTCTGTCCCGATAGCTGGCTTCTGGAATTCTTTTCCCACCACACAGCTCATGATATTCCCAAGCAATCTCTGATACTTCCTCAAGAAGTGAAATCGCCCGCATGGTAATGTTATTTATCAGGAACGGAACATAGTCTTTCGTAGTTTTTTCTATGTAGAACAGGCATTCATACAGCCCTAACTCACGATCAAGCACAGTCATGCTAGTAGTATGGAGACCAACAGCTTTTCCACCGATCTCATCCTTTCGCCTAGCATTCATGATCGCAATAATGGCAAAGCATGAGGTTTGCAACTTGTTAATCAGCTGACTCACAGATGCTCCGTCCCCTTTCGGAACCGAATACGTAGTCAGCTTGATTCCAAGTAGAGCGTCTAACTCCCGAGCTTCCTTGCAGTTGAGTAAAACCTTAGCCTGCTTTCGCCACTTTTCGGCGACTGAGCGGCTTGCATGCGGTGCACATTCTCTGCAAAGGTTTTTTAGCATTTGAATCGCAATTGGGCCGTACTCTAAGACCCAACGAAATGCCTCTGTGAGAATGGCCGAGACTGACTCAGGGCTCATGCTGGGAGTTCTCTGAGCCGGGCGGCTTGTAGCGCTAGGGTTCGTTCCCGCGAATTTATAGGATCCAGAAGTGTCGATGTGGCTCCAGCCGTAAGGCGGTGAAAGCTCACTGACAATCGCAAGATGCGTAAGGATGCCTTGTAGCGTGCTGGATGAAAACGTTTTTTCTACGGTAGCTGAACCGTTAAGGTCTTGATCGCCATTCATGCTTTTCGCAACTAGGACAGCACGAAGAATCGTTGCACTGGCACTCAATCTTGTGTTCGTGCCGATGGTCTTAAGGAACGAGGCTGAAAGACCCCAGTTTTTTTCTTGGCCACGCGCCTTTTTCAAAGAAAGGAAGGCCGAAATCTGCGTCGCCGTTAGGTTCTTGACTGCGCTGAAGGATCGAGCCTCTAAATCCAAGGCTTCGTCCCACAACCCTATTGCGAGCTTCTGTTTGAGTTCATCCCAATGAAATTGACTCCAATCAGAAAGATCATACAAACCAATTAACCAGCTGTACTCGAAGAGCTTGACC
>NZ_JBFUCI010000623.1:0-2506 GCF_056405335.1 Variovorax sp. P1_H12_2 | reverse complement strand
ACGTCGTGCAGCGCCTCTTCCATCGCCGGGTCGCTCAGGCCAAACCATTGTTGAAGGTAATGGATGCGCAGCATCGTCTCGATCGCAAATGGCGGGCGGCCAGTCTTGGCCCGAGGGCTGTGCGGTTCGATAATCTGCACGAGCGCGCTCCACGGCACCACCCGATCCATCTCATCGAGGAACTCGCGCTTGCGCGTCTTCTTCGTCGACAGGTTCAGGCCGAGGCCCAGCTGATTCGGGGGAGCTACGCGTTTGGCAATCATGGGCTCAGATCATGCAAGGGATGGGCCTGTTTTGCAGACCATCCCTAGCTGTTGGCGCCGGCCGAAATTTGACCCGGTGGGTCAAAGTTCAACCGGCGCCGACAGCCCAGGGCCTCGAACAGCGTCACGCTCTCGCGCTGCGCGACCACGGCGGGCGCGACCAGTTGCGCGAGGAAGGCGTGCACGGCCTCCACGCTCAGGTCGGCGGCGTCGTAGCCCGCGAGGGCGGTGGCGATGTCTGCGATGCGGCTCATCGGTGCTCGAGCGCGAGCAGCTCGGTCAGGGTGTTGACGCCTTGCGGCCGCCGTCGATGTAGCGGCGCAGGCTTTCGCAAAGGTCGGCGCGCAGGAGGCTTAAAACGGGCTGGGCGCGCGCGGCCTTTTAGCCGCCTTGTCTTCCGATCCGGAGGCACTGGCCATCGCGATCTCCGCGTTGGCGGCCACCGCGGCCTCCGCAAGCCGCTCCGCGAGGTCGAGCGGGAACAGCGGCGTCTCGCAGGGCACGGTCAGCAGCCAGGGCGTCGCGCAATGCTCGAGGCCGCTCAGGAAGCTGGCGAGCGGCCCGGGGTAATCGGCCACGCTGTCGGGCCACACCGGGGTTCACGCCTGGGCCGCACAGCACCGCACGGTGCTCGCGCCCTTCGAGCGCCCCGGCGATGCGCCCGAGGCCTTCCTCAACGCGTCGAAGGCCTCGTAGGCCGCGCGGTTGCGGTTGGCGTTGACCAGCAGCGCGCTGACCTGCGGCCGCAGGCGGCGAATCGCATGCAGCGCGAGCGGCTCGCCCTGGAAAAGCTGCAGCCCCTTGTCGATGCCGCCCATGCGCGTGCCGCGTCCGCCGGCCAGCAGCGATCCCGTGATGTCGGCAGGCGCGATGGTCTGCGTCGCGGGCATGGCGGGCGCCTGCTTCATCCGCCGATGTAGCTCATCTCGACGCGGCGCGGCGCCTTGTCATCGGCGTGGCCGGTTTCGGCCGCGCCTTGCAGCGCGCGCAGCTCCGAGTAGCGGTCGGCGCGGCCCTGCCAGATGTGGCCGATGGCCGAGGAGATGTCGTCGTCGCTGGCCGCGCCGCGCAGCAGCGGGCGCAGGTCGTGGCCCGCGGTGGCGAACAGGCACAGGTAGAGCTTGCCTTCGGTCGACAGGCGCGCGCGGCTGCAGTCGTGGCAGAAGACCTGGGTCACGCTGCTGATCACGCCGATCTCGCCGCCGCCGCCGGCATAGGCCCAGCGCTGCGCCGTCTCGCCGGGTGTGGAGGGCTGCAGTGGCACCAGCGGAAATTCGGCGTGGATGCGCGCGATGACGTCGGCCGAGGGCAGCACTTCGTTCATGCGCCAGCCGTTGGTGGCGCCCACATCCATGTACTCGATGAATCGCAGCACCACTCCGGTGCCGCGGAAGTACCGCGCCATGCTTAGGATCTCCCGCTCGTTGGTGCCGCGCTTGACGACCATGTTGACCTTTAGCGGACCGAGGCCTGCGGCCTGCGCGGCCTCGATGCCCGCCAGCACGTCGGCGACCGGGAAGTCGACGTCGTTCATGCGGCGAAACACCGTATCGTCCAGCCCGTCCAGGCTGACGGTGACACGGCGTAGCCCCGCGGCCTTCAGCGCGGCCGCCTTGCGTGAGAGCAGCGAGCCGTTAGTGGTGAGGGTGAGGTCCAGGGGGGCGTCTTCCGCTGTGCGGATCTGCGCGAGCTGCTCCACCAGCAGCTCGATGTTCTTGCGCAGCAGCGGCTCGCCGCCGGTGAGCCGGATCTTGCGCACGCCCTGCTGCACGAATAGCCTGGCCGTGCGGGTGATCTCCTCAAAGCTCAGCAGTGCGCTATTCGGCAGGTAGACATGGTCCTTGTCAAATACCTCCTTGGGCATGCAGTAGCTGAAGCGGAAGTTGCAGCGGTCGGTGACGCTGATGCGCAAGTCGGTGAGCGGGCGGCCCAGGCGGTCCGACAACTGTGCGCCAGAATCCGGCCTGCTGGACGCCGCCACCTCAAGCGAAGGCACTGCGGCGGGCTGACTGAGCATCGGGATGACGCGCATTGATGATCGAGAACTGCCGGGATCAGGTTTCACGTCATCGGGATCCATTGCCAGCGCTCGGCTGTCAGTTTCTGGTCATAGCGTTTCCTGGCGTTCTTGTCGTGCAAGGTGTCTCTGGCATGCCGGAGGCTTTCTTCGCTCTCGCCGGTCGCCCACAGCCACAGCTGCCGGCGCCAGCCAACCTTGGGCAGGCCCGCGAGACGCTTCAAGT
>NZ_JBFUCI010000622.1:0-2518 GCF_056405335.1 Variovorax sp. P1_H12_2 | reverse complement strand
GGGAAGGATGCGCTGGCGAACCTTGAGCGCATCGCGCGCACCGCCCAGCGTGTCGCGGGCCTCGATTTCCCACAGGATCGCCTCGGCGCGGGTCTGCGCGAGTTGCGCGGGTGCGGTCACGGGCCAGGCCAGTTCACGCGCTTCGCCGGGCGGAATATCGATCGTCTGCGGCTCGAGCGTGAGCAGCGTGGCACGCGGCGTCGCCTCGACCTTCATCGGTTGCTGCGTCGTGTTGCGCAGCGTGATCTGGGCCCGGAACTGGTCGTCCTCGCGCACCAGCGGCGGCAGGCCGCTGATGATCTGCAGGTCCTGCGTCGCCCGGATCGAGGCCTGGCCGGTGCCGAACAGGCCGGTGCCGGCATCGGCCACCGCGACGATCCGGAAGGTGGTCAGCGCGTCGTTGAGCGGCACGCTCAGCGTGGCCTGGCCGTTGGCGTCGAGCACCACTGCGGGCTTCCACAGCAGCAGGGTGTCGAGCAGCTCGCGCGTGGGGCTCTTGCCGCCGCCGCCGCCCGCGGGCACTGCCTTGCGGCCGTAGTGCCGGCGGCCGACGATCTCCATCTGCGCGGTCGAGGTGGCGACGCCCCAGCTGCGCCGCTGCAGCATGGCTTCGAGCAGGTTCCAGCTGTCGTTGGGCAGCAGCTCGAGCAGCGCTTCGTCGACCGCGGCGACGGCGACCTCGGCCCCGGCCGCGGGTTTGCCGTCGGGCAGCCGGCCGGTGATGGTGACCTGCGCCTGGCTGCGCACGGGGTAGGCGGGCTTGTCGCTCGCGACCTTGACCTCGATGCGATGGGACTGCGTGCCGACCCGGATCTCGGCCAGGCCGAGCCGGTAGGCCGGCTTGCTGAGGTCGACCAGCGCGGTCGGCGCCACGTACTCCTTGCCCTCGTACCAGAAGGCGGTCCACCATTCGCGCGGCGCCTTGAAGCCCCAGGTGAAGAAGCTGTACCACGGCACCTCGCGCAGCCGGCCGCGCAGGGCCAGCACGCTCACGTAGGCGTTCGGCCCCCACTCGGGCTTGACCTGAAGGCTCACGGTCGGGTCCTGCCCGTTGAGCTGCACCACGTGGGTCTCGATCACGCCCTCGCGTTCTACCGACACCAGGGCGGTGGCGAAGCGGAACGGACTGCGGACCTGGAACCTGGCGACCTCGCCGGGCTGGTAGCTCTTCTTC
Organism: Variovorax sp. P1_H12_2; assembly: GCF_056405335.1. Taxonomy (NCBI): domain Bacteria; kingdom Pseudomonadati; phylum Pseudomonadota; class Betaproteobacteria; order Burkholderiales; family Comamonadaceae; genus Variovorax; species Variovorax sp. P1_H12_2. The sequence continues at coordinate 1,344 of NZ_JBFUCI010000622.1, read as the reverse complement.
TCGGGCAGCACGTCGATGCGGTCGTGGTCCTCGCCGCCGAACCAGAGCTCGCCCTGCCGCGTCACGTAGACCGAACTCGCCGCGCGGCTGTCGCGACCGTCCTTGTCGGTGGCGCTGGCGATCAGCTCGACCTGGCCCGGCTCCTTGAGTTCGATCTCGCACAGCAGCAGGCCGCGGTTGTCGCTCTTGCCGCTGCAGACGGTCCCGATCTCCTTCACCTCGGTCTTGTTGTCGTAGGTGTAGAAGCCGCCCACCATGCGCTTGCGGCTGGTGGTGGTGATGCGGGCGACGGCGCGCACGTTGAGCGTCACGCCTTCCTGCGGCTTGCCCGCGAGGTCGAGCGCCAGCGCCTGGAACCTGAGCTTCTGGCTGGCCGACACCCAGCCCTCGGTCTTGATGCCGGCGACCACCGCGGCCGGCCACAGCGTGTGGGTGCTGCGCAAGGTCTGGACTTCACCGTTGGGGTCGGCGTAGCTGGCTTCGAGCAGCAGCTCGCGCGGCGTCGCCCTGGCGACCGGGATCTTGTCGATCGTGAGCTTGCCGGTGCCTTCCCGGTTGAGCGTGAGCGGGAGCTTGTCGGCGATCACGCGCGCGTCTTCCTCGTTCGCCGAGTCGCTGTCGCCGTCCTTGCTGGGGGCGGCAAAGCTGAAGGCATCGAAGTCGGCGAAGGAGGGCTGCTTGCCGCGCACCAGCGCCGACACGCGCACCGGCAGCGCCGCGGCGCCGCCGCCGGCGACGTAGTTGATCTGGACCTCGACCGGCAGCGAGCCGACCGCGACCAGCGGCTTGCCGTCGGCCGGCGCGATCCGGCCCGCGAGCACCGGCAGGCGGAACTCTTCGACGCGGAACTGCCCGGTGGCGTAGCTGCCCGGGCCGCCTTCCCCGGCGCTCGCGCTGCCCTCCTTGCCGCTTCTCAGCTCGACCTGGTAGACGCCGAGCTTGGCCGCGGGCGGGATCGCGAAACTGCTCTCGCCGCTGAGCCCGCCGGTGGCGGTCTTGCGCCATTTCAGCGGCTGCTCGAACTGCTGGCCGCTGCCCACATGGGTGACGACCAGCGTGTCGGGCCGCACCTCGGGCAGGCCGAAGCCCTTCTGCGTCTGCGTGCGCAGCAGGTGCTTCATCGACACGGTCTCTCCGGCGCGCAGCAGCGTGCGATCGAACACGGTGTGGGCGATGCGGTCGGGCTGGGCTTCGAGGCTGGTGGGCACGTTGAAGCGCCAGGGCTCGATGCCGCGCTGCCAGTCGCTCCAGGTGAAGGCGAGATCCTCGACGCCCTGCGTGTCCTTCGCGCGGGCGCTGACGAAGTAGGCCCCCGTGCTGTAGTCGTCCTCGGTGGCGCAGGAC
>NZ_JBFUCI010000621.1:0-2530 GCF_056405335.1 Variovorax sp. P1_H12_2 | reverse complement strand
GGCCGAGGTGGCGGAGGCGCGGGCCGCGCTCGATCGTCCCGCCGCCCGGCGCCGCATCGCCGCTGGCGAGCAGGCGCTGCGCCTCGACGAGGTCGCGGCGCTCCTGGCCTCGGACGCGCTGGTGGTCGATGCCTGCCGTCGCGGGCTGCGCGCCGGCGACGCCTGGTGGTCGCTGGCGCGCCGGCCGGTGTTGTTCGCGCTGGCGCGCGCGCTCGCCGAGGCGTGGCCTGGCGATGTCGATCGGGACGCCCTGATCGCGTGCGCGTTCCGCACCCGCCGCCCCGACGAGTCRCATCGCGTGCGCCTGCGGGTCGAGATCGGCCGCCTGCGCGCGCTCGTCACGACACTGGCGCACATCGAGGCCACCACGCGGGGTTTCGTCCTCAGGCCGCACGGCGAGCGCGCCGTCGTCGTGCTCGCACCGCCCATCGACGGCGAACAGGCCTCGCTGGCGGCGCTGCTGTCCGACGGCGCGGCCTGGTCGACGTCGGCCCTGGCGCTGGCCCTGGGGGCCAGCCAGCGCACCGTCCAGCGCGCGCTGGTCGAACTCGAGGCCGACGGACGGGTACGCTCGATCGGGCGGGCGCGGGCGCGTCGCTGGCTGTCGCCGCCGCTGGCCGGATTCACGACGATCTTGTTACTCCCCACTTCGCTGCCGATTGAATAGAGTTGTCTCCGGGCGCCGATCCGAGGCGCGTCACCAGGAGCCCCAGCGATGAGCAGCAAGACAGGCAAGGAAAGATCCCAGCCCACGGCGCATGCAGCCGAAATCGTGCGCGAGTACGGCCCCTTTGCCGGCGCCGACAACGTGCACGGCATCACCCACGATGGCCAGCGCGTCTGGGCCGCCACCGGGGCCAGGCTGATCGCCTTCGATCCCGGGAGCGGCGAGCCCACGCGCACGCTCGACCGGGCCTGCGACGCCGGCACCGCCTTCGACGGCACGTATCTCTACCAGATCGCCGAGGCGCGCATCGACAAGATCGATCCCGTCACCGGCCGCGTGGTGGCGTCGATCCCGACGCCCGGCCACGGGCACGACTCGGGCCTCGCCTGGGCCGAGGGCAGCCTGTGGGTGGGGCAGTACCGCGATCGCAAGATCCACCAGATCGATCCGGCCACCGGCGCGGTCATCCGCACCATCGAGTCCAACCGCTTCGTCACCGGCGTGACCTGGGTCGATGGCGAGCTGTGGCACGGCACCTGGGAAGCGGATCAAAGCGAAATCCGCCGAATCAACCCGGAAAGCGGCGCGGTGCTCGAACGCCTGGAGATGCCGCACGGCATCGGCGTGAGCGGGCTCGAGTCCGACGGGGCCGATCTCTTCTATTGCGGCGGCGGCGCCAGCGGAAAGGTCCGCGCGGTGCGGCGTCCGAAAGGCGCCAGGCCCTGACCGCGCACCCCGCTCGACCGCCGCATCGGCTGGATCGGCGCATTGACGAACCTTGAACGGCTCTATTTCGAGCCCAGGAGCACCCCATGAACACCGCGATTTCCGAAGCGAGCCCCGTGAACCATCCCGTCGTGTCGGCGGACCGATGGGTGGCCGAACGCAAGACCCTGCTGGCGCGCGAAAAGGAGCTGACCCGCCTGCGCGACCAGATCGCCCGCGAGCGCCGCGCGCTGCCGTGGGTGCGCATCGAGAAGGACTACGCCTTCGATGCGCCCGAAGGCCGGCGCGCGCTCGCCGAGCTGTTCGAAGGCCGCCGCCAGCTGCTGGTGCAGCACTTCATGCTCGGCCCGGGGTGGGAGCAAGGCTGCCCGAGTTGCTCCTTCATGGCCGACCACATCGACGGCATGCACGTGCACCTGGCGCATCGCGACGTCACGCTGCTGGTCGTCTCGCGCGCGCCGCTGGCCGAGATCGAGCGCTTTCGCCGGCGCATGGGCTGGCAGTTCAAGTGGGTGTCCTCGCATGGCAGCGACTTCAATCGCGACTTCGGCGTCAGCTTCACGCCGCAAGAGCGGACCAGGGGGCAGGGCGAGGTCTACTACAACTACGGCATGCAGCCCTTCCCGGCGGAGGAAGCGCCCGGCCTCAGCGTCTTCTACCGGGACGACGCGGGCGAGATCTTCCACACCTACTCGACCTACGGGCGCGGTGTGGAGGTGATGATGGGAACGTACAACCTGCTGGACCTCACCCCCAAGGGCCGCGACGAGAACCCGGGCCACGGCATGGATTGGGTGCGCCACCACGACCGCTACGAGCCGGCACCGCGGGTGAAGCCGGCGCCGGCGGCCGGTTCGTGCTGCGAAGCGAACGGCTGAGCCCGCCTCGCCTCGCCTGGACGAACGCGCCATGACGAACCTGTGGCCGTGGCTGGCGATTGCCGGCCTCGGCGCCTTTCACGGATTGAGCCCGGCGAACGGCTGGATGTTCGCCGCCGCCTGCGGCGTGCGGGCGCGCGACGGGGCGCAGGCGCGGCGGGCCCTGCTGCCCATTGCCATCGGGCACGCCGCGTCGGTCGCGGTCGTGGCTGGCGCCGTCGCACAGGGCCTCACGATGGACCGCGCGCTGGTCCAGGTC
>NZ_JBFUCI010000620.1:0-2531 GCF_056405335.1 Variovorax sp. P1_H12_2 | reverse complement strand
GGGCAACACCAGCGGCCCGGCAAAGCCGGTTCCTCGGTGTTCCCCGAACAGAGATTTCAGGAGCTCCTCATGAAACAGATTCAAGATGCCTACATCGTCTCCGCCACGCGCACGCCGATCGGCAAGTCGCACCGCGGCTTCTTCCGCAACTACCGCCCCGACGACCTGCTCGCGACCACGCTGAAGGCGGCGCTGGCGGCCGTGCCCGGGCTCGACCCGAAGGCCATCGAGGACATCATCTGCGGCTGCGCGATCCCCGAATCGCAGCAGGGCCTCAACGTGGCGCGCATCGGCGCGGTGCTCGCCGGCCTGCCCCACAGCATCGGCGGCATCACGGTCAATCGCTTCTGCGCTTCCGGGCTGTCGGCGGTGCAGATGGCGGCCGACCGCATCCGCGTCGGCGAGGCCGAGGTGATGATCGCGGCCGGTGTCGAGAGCATGAGCATGGTGCCGATGATGGGCAACTCGCCGTCGCTGTCGCCCTCGATCTTCGAGCGCGAAGGCGACGTCGGCATTGCCTACGGCATGGGCCTCACGGCCGAGAAGGTGGCGCAGCAGTGGAAGGTGAGCCGCGAGGCGCAGGACGCTTTTGCGCTCGAGTCGCACCGCCGCGCGCTGGCCGCGCAGCAGGCCGGCGAGTTCGCCGACGAGATCACGCCGATCGAAGTCACCGACCGCACGCCCGACCTCGCCACCGGCGAATCGAAGGCGAAGAGCCGCATCGTGAGCCTCGACGAGGGCGCGCGCCCCGACACCACGCTCGAAGGGCTGGCCAAGCTGCGCACTGTGTTCGCCGCGCGCGGCTCGGTCACGGCCGGCAACAGCTCGCAGACCTCCGACGGCGCCGGCGCGCTGATCATCGCCAGCGAGAAGGCCTGCAAGCAGTACGACTTGAAGCCGCTGGCGCGCTTCGTGAGCTTTGCCAGCAAGGGCGTGCCGCCGCACATCATGGGCATCGGCCCGATCGAGGCGATTCCCGCGGCACTGCGCTATGCCGGGCTGACGCAGGACGCCATCGACTGGTTCGAGCTCAACGAAGCCTTCGCGGCGCAGTCGCTGGCGGTGATCAACACCCTGGGCCTGGATCCGGCCAAGGTCAACCCGATGGGCGGCGCGATCGCGCTGGGCCATCCGCTCGGCGCGACGGGCGCCATTCGCTCGGCGACCGTCATCCACGCACTGCAGCGCAAGAAGCTCAAGTACGGCATGGTCACGATGTGCGTCGGCATGGGGCAGGGCGCGGCGGGGATCTTCGAGCGCGTCTAGGCCATCAGGGTTTGTGACCATGCGCAGGCGTCTCCGATACGACTGCACGACTTGCCGACACGGAGGCACACTGCGACCATGAAACGACACCCTCTCGACCAGGCCCTCGATCTCGCGCACAGCGACCTCCAGGCCGGCCACTTCTTCGGCGCCACGAGTCCGGACTACTGGAACATGGTCGGCCCCTTCGGCGGCATGACCGCGGCGGTGATGCTGCAGGCGGTGCTGCGGCATCCGGACCTGCTCGGCGAGCCGGTGGCGGCCACGGTGAACTTCGCGGCAGCCCTCGGCGAAGGCGCCTTCGAGGTGCTCGCCGTGCCGGTTCGCACCAACCGCTCGACGCAGCACTGGACGATCCAGATGTCGCAGACCGGCGCCGACGGCAAGCTGCACGTGACCACCACGGGCACGGCGGTCACGGCGCTGCGGCGCGAGACCTGGGGCGCCAACGACTTTCCGATGCCCGAGGCGCCGCCGCCTTCGGCGGTCGAGCCCATGCAAATCGGCCCGAAGGGCGTGGAATGGGTCCGGCATTACGAGATGCGGCCGATCATCGGCTCGATCCCGAGCCGTTGGGACGGCAGCGGCGAAGCCAGCGAGACGCGCATGTGGCTGCGCGACGCCGAGCCGCGGCCGCTGGATTTCGCCGCGCTCATGGCGCTCAGCGACACCTTCTACCCGCGGGTCTGGCTGCGGCGCGCCACGCCGGTGCCGATCGGCACGGTGTCGCTCACGACCTACTTTCATACCGACGCCGCGCTGCTGGCCGAAGTGGGCACCGGCTACCTGCTGGGCCGGGCCACCGGGCAGCAGTTCCGCAATGGATACTTCGACCAGGCTGCGCAGCTCTGGAGCGAGGCGGGCGCCCTGCTGGCGACCAGCAGCCAGATCGTCTACTTCAAGGAATAGACATGGCCCCCACGCACCGTCACTTCGTGTACTCACTGCCCCCCGAGGGGGCTGCGGGCCGCCTTGGGGCGGCCCGGCGCCGGCCCGCTGCCGCGACAATGAGGGGCAGCGCAAGGAGACCCGCATGACGACGACGAAATCCGTCGACTTCTATTTCGATTTCGGCAGCCCCGCCGCCTATCTGGCCTATACCCAGCTGCCGCACCTGTGCGCGGACACCGGCGCGGCGCTGGTCTGGAAGCCGATGCTGCTGGGCGGCGTGTTCCAGGCCACCGGCAACCATTCGCCGGCCGAGATCCCGGCCAAGAGGCCTTACCTCAACGAAGACCTGAAGCGTCACGCGCGCCGCTATGGGG
>NZ_JBFUCI010000619.1:0-2545 GCF_056405335.1 Variovorax sp. P1_H12_2 | reverse complement strand
CCGTACGACAGCGTGCGGGCCTTGTAGTCGGCGAACTTGCCGATGCCGACGTATTCGAGCAGCTCGTGCGCGCGCTCGGCGATCGCGGCCTCCTCGGCCTTGAACCCGGGGGGGCGGAAGATCGCGCCGAAGACGCCCGAGTGCGTGCGCACGTGCCGGCCGACCATCACGTTCTCGAGCGCAGTCATTTCGGCGAAGAGGCGGATGTTCTGGAAGGTGCGTGCGATGCCGGCCTTGGCGACTTCGTGGACCGCGGTTGGCTGATAGGGCTTGCCGGCCAGTTCGAAGCTGCCGCTGTCGGGCGAATAGAGCCCGGTGATGACGTTGAAGAAGGTGGTCTTGCCGGCGCCGTTGGGGCCGATCAGCCCGTAGACCTGGCCACGCAGGATCTTGATGCCGACGTCGGAGAGGGCCTGCAGGCCGCCGAAGCGCTTGGAAATGCCGCGGACGTCGAGGATGGTTTCAGTCATGTTTTGCGCCCCTGACTCACGGATTGATCGACATCGGGCGCGAGGCGGCGCCGGGCACTTCATCGGCCGGTGTCTCGATCCCCGGCGCTGCCGCCGGCATGCCCGAGGCCGGCTGCACGCCCCTGCGTGCCAGCGACTTGCCATGCTCCGGCGACGGCCAGAGGCCGCGCGGACGGACCAGCATGATGATGATCATCGCCAGCGCAATGAAGAGCTGGCGCAGGATCGAGGCGTCGAGCCGGCCGCCGGTCATCGCCTGCAGCGGGGCGGCGACATAGCGCAACACCTCGGGCAGCGCGGACAGCAGGATCGCCCCCAGGATCACGCCCGGCAGGTGACCGATGCCGCCCAGCACCACCATCGAGACGATCATCACCGACTCCATCAGGCTGAAGGACTCGGGCGACACGAAGCCCTGGAACGACGCGAACATCGCGCCGGACACGCCGCCGAAGCTGGCGCCCATGGCGAAGGCCAGCAGCTTCATGTTGCGGGTGTTGATGCCCATCGCCTTGGCGGCGATCTCGTCCTCGCGGATCGCCATCCAGGCCCGGCCGATGCGCGAGAGCTGCAGCCGGTGCGAAATGACGATGGTGAAGATCACGAACATCAGGAACAGGTAGTAGTACAGCGTGACCGACGAGATCGTGAAGCCGTCGAACTTGAGCGCCTTGCCCAGGTTGAGGCCCCAGAAGTGCACCGGATCGATCGCCGTGATGCCCTTGGGACCGTTGGTGATGTTGACCGGATGGTCCAGGTTGTTCAGGAACACGCGGATGATCTCGCCGAAGCCGAGCGTCACGATCGCCAGGTAGTCGCCGCGCAGCTTGAGCGTGGGCGCGCCCAGCAACGCGCCGAACAGGCCGGCCACGAGCAGCGCCAGCGGCACCACCACCACCAGCGACACGTGCAGCCCGTTCGGGAACATCGCCTTGATGGCCGGGAAGGTGTCGGTCAGGTGCGGCGATCCCAGCAGCGCGAACAGGTAGGCGCCGATGGCGAAGAAGGCCACGTAACCCAGGTCGAGCAGGCCGGCATAGCCCACCACGATGTTGAGGCCGAGCGCCAGCATCACGTACAAGAGCGCGATGTCGGCGATCCGCACCCAGGCGTTGCCCTGGGTCTGCAGCAGCAGCGGCAGCGCGAGCACCAGCACCGCGCCGACCACGTACAGAATGAGGTTCTTGCTGTTTTTCATGGCGTCCTCCTCAGGCCCGGTCCGCCACGCGCTCGCCGAGCAGGCCGGAGGGCCGCAGCGTGAGCATGACGATCAGCACGATGAACGCGAAGATGTCGCTGTAGTGGCTGCCCAGCACATCGCCGGTGAGCGCGCCGATGTAGCCCGAGCCGATGGCCTCGATCAGGCCCAGCAGGATGCCGCCGACCACCGCCCCGGCGAGGTTGCCGATGCCGCCGAACACCGCCGCCGTGAAGGCCTTGAGGCCCGGAATGAAGCCCATCGCATGCTGCGCGATGCCGTAGTTGGAGGCATACATCACGCCGGCCACCGCCGCCAGCACGGCGCCGATGATGAACGTGGCCGAAATCACCATGTCAGGGCGGATGCCCATCAGGGCGGCGACCCGCGGGTTCTCGGCGGTGGCGCGCATCGCGCGGCCCAGCTTGGTGTAGTTGACCAGCCAGGTGAGGATCGCGAGGCARAYSGCSGTMACGCTGAGGATCATSACCTGSGTCGGCGARATCACSGCGCCGCCSAWRTGGATCGGKGTKGTCGAMAGCAGGTTSGGRTAGGCCTTGTTGGTCGGCTTCCAGATGATCATCGCSAGCGTCTGCAGCAGGATCGACAYGCCGATCGCSGTRATSAGCGGYGCCAGCTTGGGGCTGTTGCGCAGCGGCCGGTAGGCCACCTTCTCGATCACGAAGTTGAGCGTGGCGGCGACCACGCAGGCGATCAGCAGGGCGATCAGCAGAATCAGCCAGCCCGGCGTGCCGGGCATCGACTCCTGCATGAGCCCGATGATGCTCCAGCTGGTCAGTGCCCCGACCATCAGCACTTCCCCGTGCGCGAAATTGATGAGATTGATGATGCCGTACACCATGGTGTAGCCCAAGGC
>NZ_JBFUCI010000618.1:0-2555 GCF_056405335.1 Variovorax sp. P1_H12_2 | reverse complement strand
CCTTCGGCGTCTTGATGATGACCGCGAACAGGTCGCTGGACAGCGAGTAGTTCTTCGTGWTGAACGCGTTGTCGCGGTTGTAGCGCGAGTCCGGCCGCAGCTCCGGCGCGCCGGGGTCGAGGTCGCCGACCTGAAGCCGCGTGCTGATCGCATAGCCGCCGACCGTCAGCGCCAGCGAGCCGAGGATGGCGGCGAGCGCCCAGCTGCGCCGTTGCGCGAAGTGGCCGAGCACGCGCCAGACGCGCCCCCCGCGGCCGGCCGCCTGTTCCTGCTCCAGCGCCAGGCTTCGGGCGGCCGCGGCCGGGCTCACGCCGACATACGACAGCAGCACCGGCAGCAGCAGCAGGTTGGTGAAGATCAGCACSGCGACGCCGATGCTGGCGGTCAGCGCCAGTTCGCGGATCACCGGGATCGGGATCAGCATCAGCACGCCGAAGCCGATCGCGTCCGCCAGCAGCGCGGTGACGCCGGCGAGGAACAGGCGGCGGAAGGTGTAGCGCGCGGCCACCAGCCGATGCGTGCCGCGGCCGATGTCCTGCATGATGCCGTTCATCTTCTGCGCGCCGTGGCTGACGCCGATGGCGAAGACGAGGAAAGGCACCAGCATCGAGTAGGGATCGAGTTCGAGCCCCGCAAGACGCACCAGACCGATCTGCCAGAGCACCGCCACCAGCGARCAGGCCAGCACCATCGCCGTGCTGCGCACGCAGCGCGTGTAGCCGTACAGCAGCAAGCCGGCGACGATCGTGGCGACGCCGAAATACAGCATCACCTGCAGCAGCCCGTCGAGCAGRTCGCCGATGATCTTGGCGAAGCCGATGACGTGCACCTTCACGCCCCAGGGCTTGCCGTCCGGCGCGAGKCCGTGCTCGTACTTGTCGCGGATCCTGGTCTCGACTTCTCGCGAGAGCTGCCAGTARTCGAGGCGGCCGTCCTTGSCGCCGTCGAGCAGCGGCGCGACGATGGCGCTCGACTTGAAGTCGTTGGCCACGATGCTGCCGACGAGACCCGCRCGCGCGACGTTGAGCCGCAGCCGCTCSACGCTGGCMGGYGCGCCGTTGAAGTTGTCGGGCATGACCGGCCCGCCTTGAAAGCCTTCCTCGGTCACTTCGGTCCAGCGCGTGGCCGGCGTCCACAGCGACTTGACCCAGGCGCGGTCCACGCCCGGCGTCAGGAACAGGTCGTCGTTGATGTGCTTGAGCGCATCGAGGTAGCGGGCGTCGAAGATGTCGCCCTTCTCGTTCTCGACCACCACGCGCAGCGTGTTGCCCATGCCGCGCAGTTCGCTGCGGTTGTTCAGGTAGTTCTGGATGTAGGGATGACCCACGGGGATCATCTTGTCGAAGCTGGCGTTGAGCGCGACGCGGGTGGCGAAGATGCCCAGCACCAGTGTGGCGACCAGGCAGGCCAGGGTCACCGCCAGGCGGTGGTTGAAGACGGCGCGCTCCAGCCAGTTGCCGGAGTCGCGCGGGAAATCCGCGAGGTCGCGCACGACCGGCATGCGGTCGAGGCCTGAAGAGACTGCCATTTCTATTTGTCCTTGGTCGCCARCTCGACGGTGCGCAGGCCACGCGGGCCACCCACGACCAGCGAGGCATTCGAGCTGAACGCGACGGCGGCCAGCGGCATTTGCGGGCGCAGGCCCGAACGGGTGAAGTGGCGTCCGCCATCGACGCTCAGCRCRATGCTGCCGCCCTGGTCGACGAGCGCCACGGTGCCGTTGGCGGCGACCGCGCCGCTCACGATGCTGGCCGGCAGGCCGGTGTCCACCGGCTGCCAGSWCTGGCCTTCGTCGACGCTCAGGAAGGCATTGCCGCGCATGCCGAAGGCCAGCACGCCSGCGCTCGTGGCCAGGACGCCGAAGAAGCTGCCCTTGTAGGGCGAGGTCAGCGCGCGGAATCGCCGGCCATCGGCGTCGAGCTTCAGCAGCAGCCCGGCTTCGCCGGCGGCGTAGGTCGCGCCGCGCGMGSCGCAGATGGCATAGATGCTCAGCAAGCCGGGGTTGTCGACGCGGTCGAACCACGACTCCCAGCGCTTGCCGCCATCCGCGGTGCGCAGCACGAGCCCGTAGGCGCCGACCACGAAGCCCTGGCTGGGGCTGTGGAAATGCAGGTCGAGGAAGGGCTTGTCGGGGCCGGCCTCGGCGTTGCGCCTGGCTTCGTCGAGCAGCTTGCGGTCGGCATCGCCGGCATCGGGCGCGGCGGTGCGTTGCTGCATCTGGTCGAGCACCAGTGCATTGGCCTGGCGTCCGTCGAGCAGTCGCGTCCAGCCGACGCCGCCGTCGCGCGTGCCGAGCACGACGCCGTCGTGGCCGGTGGCATAGCCGATGCTGTCGGCGACGAAGCCGACGGCGGTGAGGTCGATGCTCACCGGCACCATGGACTGCAACCACTGGCGGCCGCCGTCGGACGAATGCACGATGTGGCCGCGCTGCCCGACGGCCACCAGGCGGTTGCCGGCGCGCGCGATGCCGGTGATGAGGCGCTGGTCGGCCACCGCGCTCATGCGTGCCGGCAGGTCGAGCATCTCGCTGCCGCTATGGGCCCGCTATGGGC
>NZ_JBFUCI010000617.1:0-2557 GCF_056405335.1 Variovorax sp. P1_H12_2 | reverse complement strand
TTCGCGCACCGCGTGGCGCACCTGATCGCCGGCGGCGCCGACCCGCAGCGCATCCTGCTCCTGACCTTCTCGCGCCGCGCCGCGCAGGAGATGGAGCGCCGCGCGGGCCAAGTGCTGATGCGCGTGCTGGGCCTGGCTTCGCAGACGCCGCYGGCGCTGCCCTGGGCCGGCACCTTCCACGGCATCGGCGCACGGCTGCTGCGCGAGTACGCGGCACAGATCGGCTTGAGCGAGAACTTCACGATCCACGACCGCGGCGATGCCGAGGACCTGATGGGGCTGGTGCGCCACGACATCGGCCTGTCCTCCATGACCCGGCGCTTTCCGCAGAAGGGAACCTGCCTCTCGATCTATTCGCGCACCGTCAACACCTGTGCGCCGCTGGCCCGGGTGCTGAAGGAAGCCTTTCCCTGGTGCGCCGAATGGGAGGGCGAACTGAAGAAGCTGTTCGGCGCCTATGTAGCGGCCAAGCAGCAGCAACAGGTGCTCGACTACGACGACCTGCTGCTGTACTGGGAAGGCATGGTGGCCGAGCCCGCGCTGGCCGCCCAGATCGGCGCGCGCTTCGACCACGTGCTGGTCGACGAATACCAGGACACCAACCTGCTGCAGGCCGCCATCCTGCGCGCTCTCAAGCCCGATGGCCGCGGCCTGACGGTGGTGGGTGACGACGCCCAGTCGATCTATTCCTTCCGCGGCGCGACGGTGCGCAACATCCTCGACTTCCCGCATCAGTTCGCGCAGCCCGCGCGCGTCGTCACGCTGGAGCGCAACTACCGCTCGACGCAGCCGATCCTCGATGTGTCGAACGCCGTGATCGCGGCCGCCGCCGAACGCCATGCCAAGACCCTCTGGACCGACAAGCCCTCGGCCGGACGGCCGCAGTTGGTGCTGGTGCCCGACGAGGCCCAGCAGGCGCGCTTCGTCGCCGAACGMGTGCTCGCGCACCGCGAAGGCGGCCTGGCGCTGAAGTCGCAGGCGGTGCTGTTCCGCACCTCGAGCCACAGCGCCGCGCTCGAGCTGGAACTGGCGCGGCGCAACATTCCTTTCGTGAAGTACGGCGGCCTCAAGTTCCTCGAGGCCGCCCACGTGAAGGACCTGCTCGCGGTGCTGCGCTTCGCGCAGAACCCGCGCGGCCGCATGGCCGGCTTTCGCGTCACGCAGATGATCCCGGGCATCGGTCCCGTCACCTCGACGCGCCTGCTCGATGCGATGGCCGAGGCCGCCGATCCCGGCGCCGCGGTGCAGGCCTTCGTGCCGCCGGCCGCGGCGCAGGTCGAATGGGCCCGCTTCGCAGCCATCGACGCCGCCCTGCGCGATCCCGCGCTGGCCTGGCCGGCCGACATGGATCTCGCGCTGCAGTGGTATGTCCCGCACCTGGAGCGCCTGCACGACGATGCCGGCCTGCGCCGCGGCGATGTCGAGCAGCTCGCGCGGCTGGCCGCCGGCTATGCCTCGCGCGAGCGCTTCCTGACCGAACTCACGCTGGATCCGCCCGAGGCCACCAGCGACCGGCCCGGACCGCCGCTGCTCGACGAGGACTACCTGATCCTCTCGACCATCCATTCGGCCAAGGGGCAGGAGTGGAGCTCGGTCCACGTGCTCAACGTGGTCGACGGCTGCATCCCGGCCGACGTGGCGCAGGGCGCCCACGAACTCGAGGAGGAGCACCGGCTGCTCTATGTCGCGATGACCCGCGCCCGCGACCACCTGCACCTGCTGGTGCCGCAGCGCTTCTACGTCACGCAGCAGGCGGTGYGCGGCGACCGCCACCTCTATGCCGGCCGCACGCGCTTCATCACCGCGGCCGATGCCGAGCTTTTCGAACGCCAGACCTGGCCGCCGCCGCCCGAGCGCGCGCCGCACGTGCCGCCGCCGGCCGCCACCATCGACCTCCTGAGCCGGATGCGGGCCAGCTGGCGCTGACCGGAAGCCCTTCGACTCGCGGGGTCGCTGGCGTTTGGGGCGGACCTGGGTTTGCTTCCAGTCGATCGGCTGCGGCTGCGTGCCCCGGGGCTCGCAAGCTATCAAATCGATAGCGTGTGACAAAGTTCCCTTGATCTGGCGCAGAGCCCTGGCACAGAGGGATTGCAATTCGATGACAGCATGGGCATAGTGAACCGAACCCTCTCGCTTCCCCCTCTCTTTTCTTCTCTTCCCTTCCCCTCATCCCCCTCTCGTTTCCCCCGGCTACGCCTTTGTTTCCAGAGGCGCGGCTATTTCCCCCAACCGTCAATTCCAGGAGGTCATTCATGAATCTGACGATCAGCGGTCATCACCTCGACGTCACACCTGCTTTGCGCAACTACGTTACGAGCAAGCTGGACCGGATCACCCGGCATTTCGACCAGGTGGTCGATGTCAAGGTGATTCTCACGGTGGAAAAGCAGAAGGAAAAGGAGCGCCGGCAACGGGCCGAGTGCAATATCCACGTCAAGGGCAACGACATGTTCGCGGAATCGAGCCACGCTGATCTCTATGCTGCCGTCGACGACCTGGTCGACAAGCTCGACCGGCAGGTCGTGCGCCACAAGGATCGCCTGCAGGATCACCACCA